>JAESQP010000107.1 GCA_016765075.1 Gammaproteobacteria bacterium | reverse complement strand
TTAGGACCAATTAGCACACGATAACTCGACCCACTGCTACTTTTTACTTCCTTAACAAAGACCTTATAATTATCGGCCTTAAGACGATCATGCAGCCCTGCAGCGTTTTCCTTCGTAGCAAAGCTACCCACCTGAATCACCCATTCTTGAGCGACACTTACAGTAGGCGTCTTGGCCTTAGCATCGTTGGTAATCTTCACATCCGGTTTCTTGGCTAATTTCTGTATCACGGCCGACTCTGAACTAGATTCAGCACTGGAATTAGGCTCATCTTGAGCCGAGCCTACTGCTTGCTGCGGAATAATTTTGGGTTTGCGCGGGGGGCTAGGCACCTCTATCGGCAGCACCTTCACATTAAAATTCGCTGGCTTGGGCGGAATCTCAATAGCTTTCAATACTTCAGCCTCACCATCATTACGACTTGGCAAGATCAGCACTACAATAATAAATAGCGCAACCAAAACGGCCGTGCCCACTACGCGTTGTTTCATCTTACCAGTAGATTGTGGGCTACTTGCTTTCGCCATAATACGAGAAGTTTACCAACTCAATGCACAATCGCAATCATAGCATTATTGTCAAGACCAAGGAGCCCCTAAATCTGTTTAAAACTCAAGTACAGACTCGTCCGCCAACGCCTCATCCAAAGGCATAATAGCCGCCACAGTATAAAACGAACCAAATATCACGATTCGGTCCCCCGCTTTAGTCTTGGCCAAAACCGCCTGCCACGCATCAGCAGGGCTGTCATGGCTATCAAATTGCTTAGCACCTGATTCGAGCAAGGCAGTGCTGAGCTGATCCAAAGATGCTGCACGCTCCGTATCCAATGTAAAAATATGCCAGCTATCGATTTTGTCTATCAAGGGTGATACTACCCCACGAATATCTTTATCAGCAAAAAGGCTTGTCAACGCAAAGGTCTTGCCTTCACTCGGTAAACTTTTCAGACGACTCGATAATTCATTGGCTGCCGCGACATTATGGGCAACATCATAGATACGCGTTACTGGATGTGCCAGTGACCCTGGTACTACTTGAAAACGTGCGGCAAGCACAACGCTTTGTAAACCAGCACGAATGTCAGCTTGAGACAAAGGCAATCGCTCAGATAGACTCTCTAACACTGCGATAACCGCCGCCGCATTGGCCAATTGCACCTCACCACGTAACGCAGGATAAGGTAATGCACTGCGTTGCTTATTAACCCCCCACCAGCTCCAACCCCCAGGCTCCTTGCGATAACCAAACTGCTCGTTAGCCCCCCACCAATCAGCACCCAGCTCCTCGGCAACACGCCGCACGCTTTGCGGTGGGTCGGCATCACCACAGATCGCAGGTCGGCCAGCCCGAAATATCCCGGCTTTTTCAAAACCAATCAACTCACGGTTATCACCTAACCAGGACACATGATCGATAGCGATGCTGGCGATCAATGCCGCATCAGCATCCACTGCATTAGTCGCATCGAGCCGCCCACCCAAGCCCACTTCAAGCAAGGCGACATCGATATTAGATTGGGCAAAAATATCCATCGCGGCCAGCGTGCCAAACTCAAAATAGGTTAACGGTGTATCACCACGTGCGTTATCAATACGCTCAAAACTCTGGCACAACGTTTCATCATCAACCGCTTTATCATCAATCACAATACGCTCGTTATAGCGCAAAATATGCGGTGAAGTGTAAGCACCAACACGATACCCGCCCGCCCGCAGTATCGCTGACAAGAGCGCAACGCACGAACCCTTACCATTGGTTCCAGCTACAGTAATGACAATATAAGGTAATGAGGAAAGTTCCATTACAGCCAGAACGTGTTGCACACGCTCCAGCGTCATATCAATCTTTTTGGGATTGAGGGTTTCTTGCCAATGAAGCCATTTATCCAGGGTTTGGAAACACATAGGTATAGTTTTTTTCAGCTTTTGAAAAATTTCTGGTAACAGGAAGTTTGAAGAAATGACACAGAATGTTGAACACTATCGCTGGAACGACTTGTTATGCATTTTTTGTTGAGATGTAATAATTATTATTTTTCTTTTATGTTCTTCTTCATAAACAATAAGTTCTCTTAAAACCCATTTTCCCATCTCTTTTTCAGCAATAACATATGCCTCAGCTTCGCCTTTTGGGCCGATTACGGTGTAATATAATATGGCTTTCCCTGAACCTCCGCCTATCTGAATGCTGCCTGTTACAAAGAATCCATGCTCAATTGGTGACCCAAGTAACTCAGTTACTTCTGTATTTGACTTGATGGTTTCCAAGGACAGGTTAAATGCATCGCCTTTTAGCATATTTGAAATTGAAAAGAATACTAGTGGAAGAATTACAAATACGATTATTCCTCCAGCAATGCTCCATTTCTTTTGAGTTTTTTTGAAATGCTCAACATCACGCCACAAGCGATTTTTCCAAGCCCATTCATTTCCCTTAGCTCCCAGAACAAACATTAATATTATGTTTACTAAAGGAACGAACATTAAAAGTGCTATGTAAGTGCTATTCCCAATTCCCCATATCCAGTTAAGTAAAAATGCACCCCAGTTCCAGCCTTTTATTTCAGGAGGAACTACAGATTTATTTCCTAAGCCAGATTGATTGCTATGGTCTTGATTCATTCCATTGCCTCTTTAGCAAGTGTAGCCTGGATGAAGTGTAACGAAATCCGGGGCTCAATTGAAACAACCAACCATCCCGGATTCTGCTGCGCGACATCCAGGCTACATAGTATTTTTGTTTTTGGGGTTCATGACCTTTTTATCAGCCTGGTTGTGAGCTTAAACGCGGAATATCGCGAGGACTGTCTGAGCGAGTAAAACGAACGAGTTCCGCAGCGATCGCGTTTGGCCTCGCAACTCAGGGAATCACTGGGACAGCGGCTGATAAGTGAGAGCAATGCTTTTGGTTACTTTTGGCCAAGGAAGCCTTTGATCAATTCATGAAACAATAATGACGAAACCCCTAAGACTCAACAACCTCGACCGACTCCACCACGTCCCCCGAAACCACTAACGGTGACAACATCGATAACAAAGAATGCAAACGATCGCGCATTTCACGTCGATCAACAATCATATCGATAGCGCCATGATCGAGCAAAAACTCGCTGCGCTGAAAACCTTCTGGCAGGGTTTCACGAACGGTTTGTTCTATCACGCGTGGCCCGGCAAAACCAATCAGCGCTTTAGGCTCGCCAACGTTAATATCACCCAGCATGGCAAGACTTGCCGACACACCACCCATGGTTGGGTCGGTCAAAACTGAAACAAATGGCACACCTTTTTTAGATAGACTTGCTAGCGCGGCACTGGTCTTGGCCATTTGCATTAAGGAGATTAGTGCCTCTTGCATGCGGGCACCACCACTGGCGGAAAAACAAATCAGCGGTATCGAGGCTGCTTCTGCGGCTGCGGCTGCACGAACAAATCGCTCACCAACAACCGAACCCATGGAGCCACCCATAAAGGCAAACTCAAAGGCTACCACAACAACAGGCATTTCTTTAAGCTTGCCTCGCATGGCAATCAACGCATCGTTTTCTTCGGTATTCTTTTGTGCCTGGGTAAGACGATCTTTATATTTCTTGCTGTCTTTAAATTTCAGTATATCAATGGGCTGTAAATTGGCTGCAATTTCTTCACGATCATTTTCATCAAGAAACAAATCAAGTCGCCTGCGTGCGCCGATACGATGATGGTGATCGCACTTAGGGCAAACGCTGGCATTACGCTCTAATTCAGCGCGATACAGAGTGGCGCTGCACTTGGGGCACTGA
This sequence comes from Gammaproteobacteria bacterium, assembly GCA_016765075.1. Lineage (NCBI taxonomy): Bacteria > Pseudomonadati > Pseudomonadota > Gammaproteobacteria > Gammaproteobacteria bacterium. Next base: position 15,848 of record JAESQP010000107.1, on the reverse strand, counting down.
GACCACAGACCCTCAGGAACCGTCTTCTTCGAACCCCCTTCCGTACGAATACGCGAAGGCAATAGTTTCTCAAACCAACTCATTTATTCCCACTCAATAATTCTTGTTATCAGCATTTCGTTGCATTATCCATGGCATAACGAAATGCGCTTAATGTTTCACTAATTATGCTCGGTATTTTAGCAGGCTCGGCGATATTTTCCTCAACTATCTTAACCAGCGTGCTGCCAACAATAACGGCGTCAGCAATCGCTGCAAGGTTTGCTGCATCAGACGGTTCTTTAACACCAAAGCCAACACCCAGAGGCAACTTGCTCAGCCTGCGAATCTCCGTCAATTTAGCGGTCACTGCATCGATATCAAGATTTGCTGCGCCGGTTACTCCTTTCAGAGAAACATAGTAAAGAAATCCATCAGCCATGACATTGATACGCGTAATACGCTGAGCATTACTGGTCGGTGCTAATAAAAAGATGGGATCGATATTTTTTTCCTTTAGTGCTGCCACCAAATCTGTTGCTTCTTCGGGTGGCAAATCAACCGTCAGTACACCATCGACACCGGCATTAGCCGAATTTTCAGCAAAATATTTATAACCCATGGCTTCAACAGGGTTGAGATAACCCATCAAGACGATGGGTGTTTTATTGTCACGTTGGCGAAAGATTTTCACCATGCCCAACACGTCATGCAAGCTGACATTGTGCGCAAGTGCGCGCTCACTAGCACGTTGGATAACCGGGCCATCGGCCATCGGGTCAGAAAAGGGTACGCCAAGCTCGATAATGTTTGCCCCGGCGTTGACCATGGCATGCATCAGCTCCACGGTAATGCCTGGCTCGGGGTCGCCTGCGGTGACAAAAGGGATAAGCGCTTGACGGCCTGCCGTGGCTAAATCTGAAAAACAGGCAGCAATACGGCTCATATTTCAATCCCTTCATGTGCTGCTACGGTATGAATATCTTTATCTCCCCGACCAGATAAGCTAACTATAATCATTGCGTCTTTAGCATAATCACGCGCGATATTTTTCACATGCGCCAAAGCATGGCTGGTCTCCAGTGCGGGCATAATGCCTTCGGTGCGAGTCACATCATGAAAGGCAGCCAGCGCCTCATTATCGGTTGCCACGGCGTACTGTGCGCGGCCACAATCTTTCAACCAGGCATGCTCTGGGCCAACCCCAGGATAATCAAGTCCCGCAGAAACAGAATGAGTTTCGATAATCTGACCTGAATCGGTTTGCATAAGGTAGGTACGGTTACCGTGCAGAACGCCAGGTCGTCCAGCATTCAGTGGCGCAGCATGACGCCCTGTTTCGAGGCCATCACCGGCTGCTTCAACACCAATTAACTCAACATCATGGTCTCCTATAAATGGGTAGAATAAACCCATGGCATTGGAACCACCGCCAACACAGGCAACTAATGCAACGGGTAGCTTGCCTGTTTGCTCTAACGCCTGTGCCCGCGCTTCACGACCGATAATGGCCTGAAAATCACGTACCATTGCCGGATAAGGGTGTGGGCCAGCGACGGTGCCAATAATATAGAAGGTGTTATCAACATTGGTCACCCAGTCACGCATGGCTTCGTTCAATGCGTCTTTCAAAGTCTTGGAACCTGACTCTACAGCGACAACCTCAGCGCCGAGCAAGCGCATACGAAAGACGTTAATCATTTGTCGTTTGATATCTTCAGCGCCCATGTAAACCACGCATTCAAGTCCCATACGAGCGCACACTGTGGCAGTAGCAACGCCATGCTGGCCGGCGCCGGTCTCGGCAATGATGCGTGTCTTACCCATACGCTTGGCTAGCAGCACTTGGCCTACTGTGTTATTGATTTTGTGTGCGCCGGTATGATTGAGATCTTCGCGTTTAAAATAAATTTGCGCGCCGCCGAGATTTTTAGACCAGCGCTGCGCATGATAGAGCGGTGAGGGGCGGCCAACAAATTGGCTAAAATCGGCATCCATTTCGGCCATAAATTCGGGGTCACTACGATAATGTTCGTAGGCTTCGCGTAATTCGGCAATCGGTTCCATTAAGGTCTCAGCGGCGAAGCAACCACCATAGGGACCAAAATGGCCATTTTCATCGGGCAGATTCAACAGTTCATCGAAATCACTACTGTCATTTACTTTAGTCATTGCGTCTTTCAACAGTGTTTACACTCCGTATAAAATCTTTCATTTTTCTGCTGTCTTTAATGCCTTTGGCAGACTCAATACCGCCACTGACATCGACAGCAAAGGGCTGTATTTGCTCTATCGCCGTGGCAACATTATCTGACGTAAGACCACCAGCAAGAATAATGGGGCACGCTATACCACTCGGCACGCGCGCCCAGTCAAAAGTCTGGCCGCTGCCTCCTGCAACACCGGCTTGATAGCTATCTAATAGTAGCCCGCGCGACTGTGCATGGTGCGCTGAAAGTGTGGGCAGATCGACACCTTGCTGCATGCGTACTGCCTTGATATAAGGCCAGTCATAACGCTGACACTGCTCAGCGCTTTCATCACCATGGAACTGCAAAAGATCGATCGGCAACTCGGTGAGTACTGCTTCGACCTCGCTAACTTCAGGGTCAACAAATAGCGCGACGATAGTAACAAACGCGGGCACCGCAGCAATCACTTCGCGCGCTTGCTCAATCGTCACCGAGCGAGGGCTGGGCGGATAAAACACAAGACCCAGCGCATCAACACCCAGCTCAGCCGCAATGTGTGCGTCTGCTGGACGTGTGATGCCACAATATTTGACTCGCGTACGCATCAATCACACCATGTAACGCAGATAAACGCCATGCGTCATCTGTCATAATTAAACATATAAGGATAGCAGATAGAAACAGGCAGTAGCCAGCGCTAGCAACAGCTTAGAGAAGCATCTTAAAGACAAAAACCCAGGTCACTGCTACGCTGAGGCAATTGCACTGATTGCGGATACGTCACCGCAACCAGGTAAAGGCCATCAGGCGTAGCAGTCACTCCACCTTGGCGCCGATCTTTACTGGCTAACACTTCGGCTGCCCACGATACCGGTCGCACACCCTCACCAATGGCGATTAATACGCCGGCGATATTACGCACCATATTGTGTAAAAACGCATTGGCCTCGACATCAATAATAAGGGTGTCGTGCAGGCGGCTCACTTTGATATCAACAATACGCCGCGTCGCTGTGTGAGCCTGGCATGACGAGGCACGAAACGCACTGAAATCGTGTGTTCCTAGTAGTGCCTGAGCCGCCTCATGCATGTGTGCCTCATCCAGATGACGTGGATGCCAGCTCATTGCTGCCGGCAAAACACCCGGGCGCGCGCGTCGATTAAGCAATAAATAACGGTAACGACGCGTCAGCGCACTAAAACGTGCATGAAATTCATCATCGACCCGTGCTGCCCAATGCACTGCAATATCTTTAGGCAAACTTGATGTGATACCCAACATCCAGTTATAGGGATCACGCGACACTTGCGTATCGAAATGCACAACCTGCTCCAAGGCATGAACACCGGCATCGGTTCTGCCTGCTGCAACGACTTTAATTTCAGCGTTAGCGACCTTACTTAAGGCAACTTCCAAACAACCTTGCACGGTGCGTTGGCCAGGTTGACTCTCCCATCCTTTAAAATGAGTACCATTATATTCAACACCTAAAGCTATTCTCATTAACCCTTGCTTATTTGCCCTTAAAATATTTTCTTATCAATACAGGCTTTACTTATTGGCCACCAAGTTTTTTCTTATTTGTTGCAATTTCTCTGCTTGTTTTGTATCAAGGCTAGGGTATTTTAAATCCAGCGACTCCAAGGTCTCGGCAATAATTTCTGCCACTTTGATGCGCATGACGCGTTTATCATCAGCAGGGATTGCATACCAGGGCGCCCAGGGGCGAGAAGTCTCATTCAACGCGGCCTCATAAGCCGCCATATAATCATCCCAATGCTGTCTTTCTTCAATATCTGAAGATGAAAATTTCCAGTTTTTTTCCGGGGTATCAATTCGCGCCAGAAACCGCTGTTTTTGCTCTGCTTTGGAAACATTAAGCCAAAATTTAATGATGACCGTACCATTTCTTGCCAAATGATGCTCATGCTGGCGAATTGACTCATAACGTTGGCACCATAATTCGCTATCTTCGACCCTGTTCGGCAGGCGCTGATAGCGCAAATACTCTGGATGCACACGGACAACCAATACTTCTTCGTAATAGCTACGGTTAAAAACACCAATACGCCCCCGCTCAGGCATACGCTTAGCCGTGCGCCAGAGAAAGTCGTGATCCAGTTCTTCTTTTGATGGTTGCTTAAAACTAAACACCTGGCAACCGGCAGGATTAATGCCGCGCGTTACAGCGCGAATCGTGCTGTCTTTACCAGCTGCATCCATCGCCTGAAATACCAATAACACGGCATACTCATCCTGGGCATGCAACATTTTTTGATCATCGTCGATACGATCATTTAATTGGCTTAGGTTTTTTTGATATGCTTTTTTACCATAACTAAGATCTTCTATTTTTGTTAGGCTATGTGCTATTGAAAAACTATTGTCAAATGGCACAAGAAAATCATTGTCAATTGCTTTAAACATTTTTAATTTACCCATATAACCAGCTATAAGTATTGGCAATTTATTATATAACATGATCATCCCGCCTAGGGCTCATCGTCCAAGGCTGCTGGAGAGTCACTATATAGTTACTACATAGCGTATCAGTATACTGTCAGCATAGATATATGGAACCAGCAGACACCTGTTTCGTTTTTTTCTCAGATTATTGACCTGCTCACTCTCTTTGGGAATCTCTTTGTTAATTTTTTCCATAAGTAGAAAAATCAAACATTAAGTAAGAAGCAATCCTTATTAAGAAGGCAAAACTAAATGCAAATGTTCAACCATAACTAACCGGTCAACAACCAGAAAACACACAGACCCATCTAAAAACGTGATCCGGAAATAGTTCTTCTTATAATGTCAAGGAATAGCCCGGCTTGCCGATAGTTATACATAACCACTCAAATAAAGAGTGGGGGAATACATTTTTAGTCCACATATCTTAATTGACATAGTTTGACTTAATAATGTCCATCACATAGGGATTTGTGTGGTCGGTAAGTTCTGCTGGCAGAACTAAACTATCGTACACAGGGAAAGTGTTATATGCAGAACTCGAATGAAGCTGTACTGGCTTCTGCAACGGTAATCGAACAACCAGCCGTACAGACTAGCTGGCCAAAACAGGAAGAATTAACAAAACTCCCGCGCTGGATGCTATTTGGCATCGTGATAGTCTGCGTATTGCCGTTTCTGTTAAATACACTCGGTATTGATTTCGCATCGCCGGCCAAAGTCCTTGATCTGTCAACTGCAGGTGCACTGTCTCCAGCACACCTGACCGATGCACTGTTCTACCAGCTAAATGGAGCCTTTACCCATGCCCTGCTTGAATGGGCTGCATTCAGCATAGCGATTTTTACCTTCGTACTGGCATTTTCGCATTACCGCATCACGGGTAATATCACAACACCTATCATTGGTTTTGCCCTGCTCTGTGCCGGTTGCATGGATGCCTTTCATACCCTAGCAGCGACACGCCTGATCGAGGCCTTGGCTGAAAACAACAGCCTGGTTCCATTTACCTGGGCGATTAGTCGGGTATTCAATGCGTCCATCATGGTCCTTGGCATCAGCTTTCTTCTGCTAAGTAATATCAACAAGATCAAGTCCCAGTTCAGCTACTTTGTTGTCGTCAGCCTGGTTTTTGTGCTGGTTGCCTACTTGGTCATTGATTACGCGGCCACTCACGCTCAACTGCCACAGACAATGTTCCCTGACGCAGCGATTACAAGACCATGGGACGTAGCACCCCTGCTGTTATTCCTGATTGCAGGTCTGTATATCTATCCTAGATTTTACAAGAAGAACCCAAGCCTGTTCGCTCATGCCCTGGTGCTCAGCGCCATACCACAGGTCGTTGTTGAAATTCATATGGCTTTCGGCTCTACGGCACTGTTTGATAACCACTTCAATATTGCCCATTTCCTGAAGATCATCGCCTATGCCGTGCCCTTTTCTGGCCTGGTGCTGGATTATATTCGTATCCATCGACAACTGGACATTACCAACAAGACGCTTGGCACGGTGCTTGAAAAGTCAAAAGCAAGCGAATTGGCACTGACAGTAGCCAATAAGCATGCTGTGACTACGATGACCCGTCTAGAGCAGTCAAACCAGGAGCTTGAACAGTTTGCCTATATCGCATCACATGACTTGCGTGAACCACTGCGCAAGATCTCAAATTACGCTGAGCTATTCGCCCAGCGCTATGCAGACAAGGTTGACGAAAAAGGCAACAAGTATATTGGCTACATAACTGATGGTACCCAGCGCATGGATCGACTGATCCATGACCTGCTGCTATATTCCCGCGCGTCACAGTCAACTGATCAATCCGAAACTCTTGATATGAACGAAGTGCTCAAGACCGCACTGGAGAATATTGAACTATCCGTTAATAAATCCCAGGCAAAAATTACACACGACGATTTACCAGTAGTCAGTGGCAAAAAAACACAGCTAGAGCAAGTCCTGCAAAACCTTATAAGCAACGCAATAAAGTTTTGTGGCGATAAACCACCGCGCATACATATTGCCGTCATTGAATATGAAAAAGAATGGGAGTTCTCGGTGCGCGATGAAGGTATCGGCTTTGACAGCCAGCAAGCCCAACGCATCTTTTCTATCTTCAAACGGCTGCACACGCACAATAAATATGATGGCACAGGAATTGGCCTAGCAATCTGCAAGACCTGTGTTGAACGACATGATGGCCGAATATGGGCTGAGTCTGACTCTGGCAAAGGGGCTACATTCTTTTTTACGATCAGCAAATCGCTTCACGACCCAAAAACCTTGAATAGTAATACTCGGTGAGAGAGCAAGAAATGCAGCAGACAACAATTCATGTGTTAATCGTTGATGATGATAAGAGTGACCAGGATATGCTCATTGATATTCTGGATGACTGTGCTTCAAAGTTGGACATATCCACGCTGGATGATGGTGACGTCGTCATGGACTATTTGTACAAAAAAGGGGTCTATGAACATGCTGTGCTCCCTGATTTGATTTTGCTTGATCTTAATATGCCCTTAAAAGATGGCCGTGAGGTTCTGCGTGAGATCAAAACAGACCCTAATACCTGCCACATCCCGGTCGTCATCCTCAGCACCTCAATAAACAAGATAGATATCTGCGACTCATACGCTCATGGCGCAAATGCCTATGTCAGAAAAGAGGTTGGGCTGCAAAATTTTATGGCATCCATTCAGCACATTGAACAATTCTGGATGCGTACATCAATTTTACCTTCCTGCTGCAATCAGCATTCAGAGCTTGCCTAGCATGAATTCACCCGTATTAAATATATTATTGGTCGAAGATGACTCCGGCGATGCAGATTATCTGCAGGATATTATTTCCGATGCTCCCGGGGTTTCAGTCAATATAACGATCAGCGACCGGCTTGAAAATGCCCTGCGCGCACTCGCCGAGACTGACTTCGATACCGTGTTACTAGATCTCAACCTACCTGACAGTAATGGCATCGAAACATTTAAAAAAATACATGAGCCTAATAAAAACACCCCTGTCATTGTCCTAACCGGGTTGAATGACGAGTCAACCGCACTCAAGTGCATGCAAGAAGGCGCTCAGGATTACCTCGACAAAACCGGACTCAGCTGCTCCCTGCTGATGCGCACCATACGCCATTCCATTGAACGTCAGCGCCTATTGCAAGTTGTTGACCAGATGCGGAAAAAGGATACCCAGAGAAAGGATGCCTTTATCTCGCATATCTCCCACGAATTGCGCTCACCCATGGCCTCCATCTACCAGTTCAGTTCACTGCTGCTGGACGGTGCCGCAGGCGACATTAACGAGGAACAGACCGAATTTCTGGAAATCATCATGCGTAATTCCAAACAGCTACGCAAAATGATTGATGACCTGCTTGAAATGAGTCGTGCGGACACAGGCAAACTCAGCTTTGAACCCCGACACACAGATTTGGGTGCGGTGTTCGACGAGAGCATCAATGCCCTCAGCCCAGCTTCCGCTGACAAGGGTATCAATCTGCTCGTCGACATCGATAGCAATCTTCCCGCCGTCTTTGCTGATCCAGTGCGGGTTCGCCAGATATTGACAAACCTCATTGATAACGCCAACAAGTTCACTCCCGCAGGCGGGGCAATCACCGTGAAGGCGCAAATACATGCCAATGAACCCGACAATGTGCTGATTTCAATCAGTGATACCGGCGAAGGGATTCAACCGGAAAATGCAAAAAAAATATTCGATCGACTATACCAGCAGGACCCATCCATCGATACGGGGCTTAGCGGCCTAGGGCTTGGCCTGCATATTTGCAAGGAACTGGTTGACTATCACGGGGGCAGAATCTGGGTGGATAGCGAGGAAGGAGAAGGCAGTAATTTCTATTTCACGCTGCCTATTTATTCAATCAAGCGCTTTATGGAGCCTGTTTTCAATACCTGGGAGCAAGACAGTAGTGATCTCAGTCTGGTTAAAATTAACCTCCATCCCCGTGGGACTAATAAACCGGATACGGATAACGAAGTGGCGCTGCAAACCGCACGCCAAGTCGTTGGAAAAACCATCCTGCATGGCTGTGATGTGCTGTTGCCAAGACAAAATAGAACTGTATTAGATAAAACGCTCTTCGTTGTTGCCACCGCAGATTACAACGGTGCCAGCGCACTCAGCAATCGACTGGCAAAGAGACTGCGGTTATGCGAAGAATTGGATAATTCGCGCCTTGAACTGGAAATCACCCATGAGCCTGTCTTTTCACGACATACATCAAACCAGTACGAAACAGCATTACTCACACAGCAAGCAGAGATTGTTCAGACAGTTGAAAGAATGATTGAAAATAGCGCTATCGATAAGGAGGTCGTCGCATGACAAAGCAAAAAATATTAATTATCGAAGATGATAAAGACCAGTTAAAAGGACTTTTGGCACGACTGAGAATGAGTGGTTACGACGTGGTTACCGCCACAGATGCTATCACGGCAATCTCCGCCACCCGCAAGGCAGACCCTGACTTGATTTTACTCGATATTGGTTTGCCAGCTGGCGATGGGTTCCTCGTTTTGCAACGACTCGAAGACATGGGGCTAAACACCATGCCGGTAATCATCCTCTCGGGAAGGGATCCCTGGCAGAATGAAGAAAAAGCACTTGCAGCTGGTGCTGTAGCATTTCTTCAGAAACCGGTTGATAACAATGTGTTGCTAACAACTATTAGTAAAGAATTGGGCCCTATTAAAAAATCTGCGTAATAACTATTATAAGTAACTCATGCGCCAATGGTGCTCGCCTATCTAAGCGGGAATTTTTAGCTCTAGCGGCCAACATTGATTAGGGATCAATTGAACTTAACAGTAAAGAGACTGTCGGGCATAGCGAGTTAGCTATGCTGAAATGTGCTATAGCTTCCTGCTAAACGCAGAGACAACTCGCAACTCTTGATAAAATGGCGGAGAAGAAGGGATTCGAACCCTTGTGGGGCTCACGCCCCCAACCGATTTCGAGTCGGTGCCGTTATGACCGCTTCGGTACCTCTCCATTTTGGTCACCAAACACCACTTGGCACCTAGAAATTAGCGCCTAATCATGCTAGGATTTAACTTGCTTTATTAGCAGTTTCGATAAACTCAAACCTGCTTAATTATATTATATAATTCTACAGCAATGGCTCTGAAATGGTTTTTTTCTCTGCACTTAACCCAACAAAACGTTCTACGCCCTGGCTATTATCGCTGGCTGTAGCAACGATGTTAAGTCTTTCTGCGTGCAATCAATCCACCTCTGTATTACAGCAAGTCAAAGAATCAAAACAACTTGTCGTCGTAACCCGAAATAGCGCCACCACCTACTACGAAGGCAATGATGGGCCGTCCGGTCTTGAGTATGAATTACTTAAGCGCTTCGCAGAATCATTGAATGCCGAGCTTAGTCTAATCGTATCGGGCAATTTACACGAAGTCATTCCCATGGTTGCAAACAATGAAGTTCATTTCGCAGCAGCTGGGCTCACTGTCACTAACGACAGAAAGAAGTTAGTACGTTTTAGCGAGCCATACCAGAAAATAGAACAACAACTTATCTATCGATCAACCGGCACAAAACCGAAAAATATTAATAGCATTGGCAAGCAAAAATTGGCCGTCATTGCTGGCAGCAGTCATGCTGAATTACTAAACCAGCTAAAAAAAGAGCATCAAAGCTTAGCATGGATAGAAAGCGACAATAGCGATGAAGAAGAAATGCTTGATCGAGTTTGGCGACGGGATCTCGATTTAACCATTGCTGACTCAAACACGATGACCCTTAATCGTCGCCTCTACCCGGAACTACGTGTCGCCTTTAACCTGACAGAACCTGAGTCGCTTGCCTGGGCCTTTCCCCTATCTCAGGACAGCAGCCTGTTTCGAGCTGCCAATGAATTTATCAGCGAGTTGAAAAATAGCGGCGAAATGGATCGGCTGCTCGAGCGCTACTACGGTCATCTAGATAATTTTAATTATGTCGAGACCAAATGGTTTAATCAGCACCGCCAAAAGCGCTTACCCGAATTTGAACCATTTTTCATTCAGGCTGGCGCTCGACATGGTGTTGACTGGCAATTACTTGCTGCGATCGGTTACCAGGAATCACACTGGCGTCCTGATGCCAAATCACCGACTGGCGTACGTGGAATCATGATGCTAACACTGCCTACTGCCCAACAGCTGGGCGTAGAAAATCGACTCGACCCAGTACAAAGCATCTGGGGTGGCGCCAAATACTTCAGCCAGCTCAAAGCATTGCTAAAAGATTCGGTAACAGAGCCCGATCTAACATGGCTGACACTCGCCGCTTACAATATCGGACTTGGCCATGTAAGAGATGCACAAATTCTCGCTGAAGAGCGTGGTGGTAACCGTAATAAATGGCTTGATATCAAAACAGCACTGCCGCTATTGCAACAAAAACGTTGGCACACCACCACACGTCATGGCTATGCACGCGGTAAAGAGGCAGTGACTTATGTCACCAACATCAGAAAATATTACGATCAGTTGAGCGAGGAATACAGCCCCTTGCAAGCCTCATCTCTCCAGTTCAGAGAAGCCTCATAATCTCGGGCTATTGACTCTTAAATTACAGTAACAGCCAAGGGTTACACAAGTCCTAAGGGAAAACGGCGCCTTGAGTTGCACCATATCTTGTATCACGGTCATAGTGCTTTTCCCGCCGTAGATAATTAGCCAGCACTCTTACTGCTAGACTCTGTGCATCACGCCGTAGCGATAAACAATCTCGAGCATAAGGCATCGCCAGTAACCGCTGCTCAATAGCTGTAGCTGCATTGATACCCCAATCTCGATGGCCATGCTCGTGCTCAAGCAAAGCAGCATAATATTTTTGCCAACGTGCCTTAGTTGCAATGAGAATTTTCGATGAAGATCGTTCGCCACCGACCCAGCGAGGCAATATATACCTGACCTTAAGCTTGGTAGAGACCGTATTGATTTTACAGCCCTTTAGATCATCATCGTAGCGAAAACGCCATGCCAAAAACCACGAAACATAGGCATCGTAACCCCCTTTGACAAACATTCTGCGCTGCGTATTCATGCTTTGTCGAATCGACTGAGGGCTGTCACCTTCAACATTATAATAACGCGTTTGTTCAATAACATCAGGTTCGCAAAATGCAATCACTGGCATAATAATCAGCAAGAGCAACAAAGCAATACAATAACGCTGACCAAAATACATCACCAGGAATGATTAGCCACGACGTTTGCGAAAGAAAGTTCTCAGCAGCCGTGAACTTTCTTCTGCTGCGACACCGCCACTGATCTCTACACGATGATTAAAAGCAGCATTAGAGAATACGTCGATAACACTCCCCGCAGCACCCGCTCGCGGGTCTGTCGCCGCATACACCACACGCTTAATGCGCGCATGGATGATAGCGCCTGCACACATCGAACAAGGTTCCAACGTGACATAGAGTGTGACATCTAACAGGCGGTAATTATCCATAGCTTTTGCTGCGGCACGCAGCACGATAATCTCTGCATGCGCGGTGGGGTCAACATCACCGATCGGCCTGTTCCACCCCTCAGCAATCAACTGCCCTGCTTTAACAATACACGCACCGACCGGCACTTCACCTGCTTGCTCGGCTTTATTCGCCAAACTCAGCGCATGGCGCATCCAATGTCTATCTTGCTCATTCTGGCTAGACAAAGGCAGCTCGCGCACGCCTATTCCCACTCAATAGTTGCCGGTGGTTTACCAGAAATATCGTAAGTGACGCGAGAGATGCCATCGACTTCGTTGATGATGCGGTTAGAAATACGGCCCAGCAAATCATAAGGCAGCTCAGCCCAGTGTGCTGTCATAAAATCGCTGGTAACAACGGCGCGTAGCGCGACAACATAATCATAGCGACGGCCATCGCCCATAACACCGACTGATTTGACAGGTAGAAATACAACGAAGGCCTGACTGGTTTTATCGTACCAACCTGCCTGACGTAATTCTTCAAGATAAATGGCATCTGCCTTACGCAGCAAATCGGCATATTCTTTTTTTACTTCGCCGAGAATACGTACAGCCAAGCCGGGGCCAGGAAATGGATGACGGTAAACCATCTCAGTTGGCAAACCTAGCTCAACACCTATTTTCCTCACTTCGTCTTTGAATAATTCACGCAGCGGCTCAAGTAATTTAAGCTGCATACGCTCAGGCAGACCACCGACATTATGGTGTGACTTAATAACATGCGCCTTACCTGTACGTGAACCAGCCGATTCAATAACATCGGGGTAAATTGTCCCTTGCGCCAACCATTTTACGTCTTTGATTTTGGCGGATTCAGCATCAAAGACATCAATAAATAAGCCGCCAATGATTTTGCGTTTTTTCTCTGGATCAGTTTCTTCAAGCAATGCATCGAAAAATAATTTCTCCGCATTAACACGAATAACATTCACACCCATATGCTGCGCCATAGCAGCCATAACCTGGTCGCCCTCGTCAAGACGTAGCAAGCCGGTATCGACAAACACACACGTTAGTTGGTCGCCTATGGCCTTATGCAATAAGGCAGCAACAACAGAAGAATCAACGCCACCCGACAGACCTAACAATACTTTGTCATTGCCCACTTGTTGCTGAATGACAGCTATACTCTCTTCAACAATATTAGCAGGCGTCCAATTTGATGGGCACTGACAAATAGTATGAATAAATCGCCCTAAAAGATTCTCACCTTGCTTGGTATGAACAACCTCAGGATGAAATTGCAAACCGTAATAATGGCGTGACTCATCGGCTATAGCCGCATACGCTGCATGTTCACTGCTGGCAATGACACGAAAATTATCCGGCATTTTACTAACGCGATCACCGTGACTCATCCATACGTCAAGCAATGCTCGGCCGTCAGCGTTAGTGCGGTCTTTAATATCTTTCAACAACACTGAATCAGCACTGACAGTAACTTCAGCATAGCCAAACTCGCGCATCGTAGACGACTCAACGACACCACCTAATTGCGCAACTAGCGTTTGCATTCCATAGCAAATACCCAGTACGGGCACGGCAAGATCAAACACGATTTGTGGTGCGGCAACCGCTTCACTATCAACAACCGATTCTGGCCCGCCGGAGAGAATAATGCCCTGTGGGTCAAAGGCTATAATTTCTTCCGTACTGACATCGTAGGGATATATTTCACAATATACCCCTGCCTCACGCACGCGACGACCAATTAACTGGGTAGTTTGCGAACCGAAATCAAGAATGAGAATGCGGTAGTCATGTGCCTGATAGGCCAGAGTATCTGTCATCGTACTCAAGGCTAGCTTCTGTCGATGCGATAATTGGGCGCTTCTCGTGTAATGGTCACGTCATGAACGTGACTTTCCTGCATACCAGCACCCGTTACCCGCACGAACTCTGGCTTGGTGCGCATCGTTGCAACATCCCCGCAACCGGTATAACCCATACTCGCACGCAAACCACCCATAAGCTGATGAATAATTGCCACTGCAGTGCCTTTATATGGAACACGACCTTCTATACCTTCTGGCACCAGTTTTTCAACCGCTGAGGTATCCTGAAAATAGCGATCACTCGAACCTTGCTGCATCGCAGCAATCGAGCCCATGCCACGATAAGACTTATAAGATCGACCTTGAAACAGTTCAACTTCACCTGGCGATTCTTCTGTACCGGCAAACATACTACCGATCATGACAGCATGCGCACCGGCAGCAATACACTTGGCCAGATCACCAGAAAAGCGAATACCACCATCAGAAATCAAAGGGACGTCTGTCCCTTTAAGACCTTCAGCAACATTAGCGATTGCCGTAATTTGCGGCACACCGACACCCGTGACAATACGAGTGGTACAAATAGAACCAGGGCCAATACCCACTTTAACGGCATCAGCACCCGCAGCAACTAAAGCCTTGGCCGCTGAGGCCGTCGCAATATTGCCACCAATGATTTGGATATCAGGATAGTGTTTTTTAATCCAACTAACACGATCCAGCACCCCTTGTGAATGACCATGTGCGGTATCAACAGCAATTACATCAACACCTGCGCCTACTAACGCATCAACGCGTTCTTCACAATCACCACCGGTACCAACCGCCGCGCCAACACGCAAACGCGCATAATCATCTTTGCATGCATTGGGAAAATCAGTGGCCTTTTGAATGTCCTTAACCGTAATCATGCCGCGTAAGGCAAAAGCATCGTTAACTACTAGCACTTTCTCAATACGATGCTGATGCAATAACGCCATCACCTCTTCACGCGAAGCGCCCTCACGCACTGTCACCAAACGTTCTTTTGGTGTCATCACACTCGAAACCGGTGCATCCAAACGTGTTTCAAAGCGTAAATCACGGTGAGTCACAATGCCCACCAACTCGTCACCATCGATCACCGGCACACCCGAAATTTTATGTTGTCGGGTCAAACGTAAAACTTCATCAATTGTCGTAGTAGGCGTCACTGTAATGGGATCTTTAATAACGCCGCTTTCAAATTTCTTGACGATGGCCACTTGATCACGCTGCTCTTCGACACTTAAATTCTTATGGATAATGCCAAGCCCACCTTCCTGTGCCAAACAAATAGCCAGGCCAGAATCGGTAACGGTATCCATTGCTGCGGACAGCAGCGGAATATTAAGGGAAATGTCTCTCGTTAAGCGCGTCTGTAAGCTTGTTTCTTTGGGTAGCACCGTCGAGTGCGCGGGCAACAGCAGAATGTCGTCAAAGGTGAGAGCTTCTTGGATGATGCGCATGGGTTCACCAGAGTAGTAAACGCCTCATTGTATCAAGGACTTGCCGTTATAGTAAATACTTACTGACTGGCATAGTGAACAAACACATTATTACGCACAAGATAGTGTCGCTACCTCGTATATGGTCTCCTCCCAGCTTGCAAGACTTTTTTGATGCGTATGACAGGGACAGGATTGCTCTCGTATATCCGGCCTGTTAACGGGGTACTATCCCCTGGCCTCGATGAAATGTGCGCGTACTGTCCTTATCGTGATATCGGCATAAGATGCCTACGAGGTAGCCAGGTTTTCAATACGCCAGTCTTGTATCTTAAATCCCGTGGAAGACATAAGCATTGTTTTACACTATCCAAGGTGATTGGATAAAGGGGTAGAGACACTGTAACGAGTCTTAGTGTTCATCACTCTGTGGGTCAGATTAGTGCCT
>JAESQP010000106.1 GCA_016765075.1 Gammaproteobacteria bacterium | reverse complement strand
TGGTACCAATCGATATCACTTGGAACAAGCCATGGTGGATAGTACTGCCAACGCTATCAAACGTGTGATTAAAATAAAGATAACTACAGGCAATCACCGCTACAATAAACAACACAAAAAGATAAGCACGAAACTCGGCATCTGCCCAATAAGCGCTAACGCGCATATTTCTTACCGCAACAAAATGCAAAGCAAAGTTAACCCCTGCCAATAGCATAAATACGATGGCAACACCTTCAATGGCGGCACTATTAAAGTAGCCAATACTGGCATCATGCGTTGAGAAACCGCCGATAGCGACAGTGGAAAAACTGTGGCTAATGGCATCGAACCCCGACATACCAAAAGCCCAATAGGCAAGGGCACAACTCACCGTCAGACCCAAGTAGATATACCATAATGCCTTAGCTGTCTCAGTAATACGTGGTGTTAATTTATTATCTTTCATCGGCCCCGGGGTCTCGGCACGATAAAGCTGCATGCCGCCAATACCAAACATAGGTAGTATGGCAATAGCCAAGACGATAATTCCCATACCACCTAACCACTGTAATTCTTGCCGATAAAATAACAGCGCCTTGGGCAGAGAGTCGAGACCAACAATAACGGTTGCGCCTGTTGTGGTCAGGCCAGACATTGATTCAAAAAGTGCCTCAGTAAATGACATATTTAACCCCGGCCCTAACATAAACGGTAGGGAACCGAACAAGGCCAAGACACTCCAGAACATCACCACAATGATAAAGCCATCGCGTAAATGCAGATCACGAACAAAACGCCGCACTGGTAACCACAATAAAAACCCTGCAACAAAAGTCACTAAGAAACCGGTAAGAAAAGCACCAATAGCACCGTCACCATAAATCAAACCAACCAATACCGGTGGCAACATGGTGACACTAAAGACCATTAGCAGTAGACCGAGGATGCGTTGAATGACGCGTAGTTGCATAATCCTGAAATCCTCAGTTGGACGGGGTGAAGTGTGCGTTTTCGGTGGTGCATGACAAGGCGTAACGACGCGGAATAGTCATACTATTGCGCCCTGAGGGAATGCGGTAGCATTCCTGATGAAGTACTCTTGGGGTGTAAGGAGTTACGCCCCGCAGGAAGTGCCCTTGGGGTACAACGCAGTCATGCGCTGCCGCAAGCGTGTGATTCACCCTGTAGCACTGAGAACCCTGCGGGTTCATTAAGTACTTCTTCACGTTGCTCAGGTCGCGTGACGCACCCAGCAAGTGGAGCATTAAATCAATGTCAATAGTTTGCATGTCAATAACTTAGTACCACAATAGAGCGGTCAACTGGGGATTTTAGGATAATTTAACCGTTAGACGACAACGCCGGCTAAAGGAAGGTGATCCCTACTTGGAATAAACGCTCAACTTCGTGAATACGGCGCTTATCAACCATAAATAAAATCACATGATCTTCTGCCTCGATCACCACGTCATGGTGGGCAATGATGACTTCTTCACCGCGTACAATAGCGCCGATGGTGGTGCCTGGGGGCAATTTGATCTGCTCCAACCGCCGGCCAACTACCTTAGACGACGATGGATCACCATGTGCGACTGCCTCAATTGCTTCTGCTGCACCACGTCGCAATGAATGCACAACAACAACATCACCACGACGTACATGAGTTAGCAAGCTACCAATAGTTGCTTGTTGTGGGGAAATCGCAATATCAATCTCACCACTTTGAATCAAATCAACATAGGCCGCACGGTTGATTAACACCATGACCTTGTTGGCACCAAGTCGCTTGGCCAACAATGAGGATAAAATATTCGCTTCATCATCATTGGTAACCGCACAAAACACATCGGTATTAGCAATGTTTTCTTCTTGCAGCAATTCTTGATCAGCGGCGTCACCAACAAGCACGATCGTCTTATCAAGGCGTTCGCTGATTTCGCGTGCATGGGTGGGATCACGCTCAATCACCTTGACCTGATAATCGTTCTCTAATGCTTCAGCCAGATGCAAACCAATATTGCCACCGCCAGCAATCATGATACGTTTATTGGAGCGATCAACACCGCGCAATTGATTGATAATAGGACGAATATTTTTTATTGCAGCAATAAAAAATACTTCATCATCAACTTCAATGATAGTGTCACCATCAGGAAGAATAGGCTTACCTTGACGAAAGATGGCCGCCACTCGCCACTCAACCTTGGGCATATGATCACGCATATCTTGCAAAGGATGACCAACTAACGGGCTATTCTTGTGCGCGCGCACCGCAACTAACTGTACTTTTCCATCTGCAAAATCGAGCACCTGCAAGGCGCCGGGGTATTCGATAAGTTTGCGCACATAATCCGTTAATACCTGTTCCGGACTAATCAGCACATCAATCGGCATCGCCTCTTGCACGAACAACTGCGGGTAAGACAAATACTCTGTCGCTCGAATACGAGCGATCTTGGTCGGCGTATGAAACAGGGTATAGGCAATCTGGCAGGCCACAATATTAGTTTCATCACTGTTGGTCACTGCTAAAATAATATCAGCATCCGCAGCACCGGCTTTTTCCAGTACATGCGGATGTGATGCGCAACCTATAACGGTACGAATATCCAGGCGATCCTGTAGTGTCGCCAGCTTATTTGAGTCAACATCAACGACGGTGATATCGTTCTCTTCACTAGCCAGATTTTCCGCAACTGATGAGCCGACCTGACCTGCACCAAGAATAATTATTTTCATTGTATATCCGCTTTATGTCATCGCCAGCAAAGGCTGGTGCTTAATATTGCCTCGTTAAGCTCTCTGCTAAGAGAGCGTTCTTAATGAATAAGGCCGCTCTTCTAAACTGTTTCAAAATCATTTTAGCCAGCTCAAGCATCCCCAGCCGAGCCACGCTTAATATTGATTCCTAGTGCCCGCATTTTGCGGTACAAATGTGTCCGCTCCATGCCCGTACGCTGCGCCAGCTTACCAACGCTACCTTTAGTTAGCTCTAATTGATGCTCAAGATAGGCTTTTTCAAAACGTTCCCGCGCCTCACGCAAGGGCAGATTAAAGTCCACTGGCGATTCAGTGCTGGCCGCAACCGTTACAGCACCCAATGCCAAGTCAACTTCCTGTAATTCAACGTCGCCCCTGCCACCCAATATCAATAAGCGTTGCACCAGATTCTTTAGCTCACGCACATTGCCAGGCCAGCCGTAGTTACGCAATCTATTCTGCGCTGCGGTATTAAAACCACGATAAGACAAACCTTCTGACACAACAAAATGCTCAACATAATACTCCAACAACTCTGACACATCTTCAGGATGATCGCGTAAAGGTGGAATGTGTAAGGGCAATACATTTAATTGATAGTAAAGATCCTCACGAAATCGCTGTTTAGCCACTGCCTCACCAAGGTCACTAAGGTTAGCAGTGATGATGCGCACATCAAACTGCACCGGTTCAGAACCACCGACGCGCAATAGCGATTGGCTTTCAATGGCGCCGATTAATTTTGCCTGCATAGAGAGATCCATCTCGGCGATCTCAGTTAATAACAGTGTGCCGCCATTCGCTTGTTCCAGCAGGCCGTAGTAGATCTGCTCACCCTCTTCGCGACCGAATAACTCAACTGCAGCATTTTCATTGGCAATGGAGGTGACACCAACATCGACAAACGGACTGCCACTACGGCTACTATGCTGGTGAATATAACGTGCGAAAACTGCTTTGCCAGTACCCGGCTCTCCTGTCACCAACACCCGCGCATCGGTTTTACCAATGCGCTGCGCCTGCTCACGTAACGCGCGTAGCGTTTTGCTACGACCAATCGGTTCAATAACTGTCTGACGACGTAAATTGACGTTCTCACGTTGCAGCTTGGCCGAATCCAGCGCGCGTTGCACCGTTAGCAACAATTTCGCCATCGATAACGGCTTTTCGAGAAAATCGTAAGCACCCAGTCGTGTTGCTTCTACCGCCGTCTCAATATTGCCATGTCCTGAAATCATAATAACGGGAAAACTCAACTCACCCTCATCACACCATTGCTTAAGTAAACTAATACCATCAAGATCAGGCATCCAGATGTCCAATAACACCAAATCAGGTCGCCGACTGCGCCGTGCCTCATTCGCCTGATTAGCACAATCGGCAACACTCACCTCAAAGCCTTCATCAATCAGAATGTCACGAATCAATTCGCGAATATCAGGCTCGTCATCAACAACGAGAATATGTTGCTTACTCATAGTGCTCTATCCATGTGAGTGTACGGATTCAGCGTTGCTGCGGGGTTTCGCCGCAAGGCGCAGTGCGAAGGCAAGGGTTGTTCCCTTGTCGAGCACTGCAACGCAGCGGCGAGACCCCACAGCAACGCCCTTCGGGTTAACTTGTCAATGCCCACGGACTGCGTTACGCCTCTTGATAAGGGAGCCACCCTTGCCTGCAAGGCGCGCCTTGCCATGCGCATTGACAAGCTAACTGAACTCGCACACTCACATGGATAGAGCACTAAGGATTGCTCAGTTGAAGGCCGTGGCCTCATCAGGTGTTGGCTCACTCTATAGTTAGTACGGGAAACCTTATCATGATGGCGGCACCGCCAGTGGCAAGATTTTGTGCGCGGACAATACCACCATGCTCCTCAACAATTTTTTTAACGATGGCAAGTCCCAGTCCTGTCCCCTTAGGTTTGGTCGTCACATAAGGCTCAAATAATTCGCCAATAATATCATCCGCAAAACCATCACCATTATCGATAACATCTATTTCAATCAAATCTGCTCCCTGGCCGCAAATAAGGCGCGTCATTACCGTAACCCGGGCTTGCCCAGCGTCGCGACTAGAGCTGCGCGGTGCTTCTATTGCATTTTTGATCAAGTTATTCAGTAATTGCCGAATACGGCCACGGTCAGCTTCTATCTTAGGCAGGCCATCGGCCAAGTCTGCACAAAATGTCACCTTATCGCCAGCATAAAGATCAAGCGCTTCCGCAATCAGGAGATTGATGTCCAGCGCCACGGTCTCTAAACGCGGCGCGCGCGCATACTCAGAGAAGGCCTGAACCATTTTTTGCATCACTTCAACTTGCTGCACAATCGTATTGGTAGAACGATCAAGCAAGTCACCTTCCTCGCCCTTGAGCTTGGGCAAATAACGATGTCGCAGTCGCTCAGCTGAGAGCTGAATTGGGGTTAATGGATTTTTAATTTCATGTGCCAAACGCCGCGCTACCTCACCCCATGCTGCATCGCGTTGCGCTTTGATAAGCGTAGTAAAGTCGTCGAAAACAATCACATTGCCAGCGCTCATATTGCCGACACCAGGCAGGGTAGCACCACGACACATCAAGACCTGGCGACCCAACGAGCTAAAACGCGTGACTTCTTCTACCCATTCAGCCTGGCCTTGCTGCAAACTCTCATCAATACTGTCAAAGAAAATATCCAACTTCGGATTATCTTGCTGTATTTCACTGAGCGAACAGCCAATATAAGCATCTAGCTTGGTTTCTAGTATATCGCATGCAGCATCGTTGACCGTACGCAACACGCGATCGCGCGATAAGGTCAACACGCCGGATGATAATTTGCGCAATACGGCTTCGAGATAGGCGCGCTGACTTTCCGCTTGCTGTTGGCTATGCTTTGCATCAGATTGTGCCAAGCCAATGCGCCGTGTCATATCATTAAACGACTGCACCAGAAAGCCCATTTCATCGTTGTTGCCTGGTAAAGACAAACGCTGTTCGTAGTTACCCGCTGCGACTGCACGGGTACCGGTTGCCAGCACTTGTATCGGATAAACCAAACGCCGAGCCGAGAGGAATGCCGCCCATGCCGCGACCAAAATTGTTAGTAATAACACCAACGAAAGCGTCAACGTAAAACTGAATTTCAGTGGGGCTCGCAAGTAAACAAGACGCTCATACTGTGCATGTGCATCTTGTACGCTATCAGTTAATTTACTGATTCGTTCTGATATAGGAAACAGCGCCTGAAAAATATGCGACCCTGTAATAGGCTCGCCGCTGGACACTTGCAACAATACCCTGACATGTAAGCCTAAATCAGCAATCGTATCCAAACCAAAATAACGGCCGTTACTACGCATCTGAGAAAGCATCACTGCGGTCGGCTTATTCGGCACGATAACAATGGGATCAATATGACTCGATGCAATGATGCGGCCACTTGAGGCCATTAACATCAACTCAGTGGAGTCACTTTGATCACGCAGATCATGAAGACTCAAGGCCACCTGTGTCTCAGAAATATCGGTGAGAGTGATAGCCATGGCTTCAGTTTGCGCCACCACATTGCGCATGCGTGAATCCAAAGCAGTTCGGCTCAGAGACAATGAGTCATTAAGCGCTTGTTCAACACGGACATCAAACCAACTATCGATACTGCGATGCAAAAACTGCAAGGAAAAATAAAAGACGATGGATACCGGTATCAAGGCTAATACGACAAAAATAACAATTAGCCGTACCGTCATACGCGCACCAACAACTCGCTCGCGATATTGTCGCCTTAAACGCTGGAAATTAACGCCTAGCAACACCAGCAATATAATAAGGCCGACAATGTTAACAATAACCAACAGAGAATAAATGCGGTCAAATTGCGCCGAGTTTTCGCTTGCTACGCCCATCATATAAAGCGAGCCCAGAAGCAGCAAGCCAACGATGGTGACTAACACGGCTTCCACGCCAAAATACGCTACTGGTTTGGTCGCCACCGATACCATCCGCTGTTGTGGTGCCAATCAGGCCAGATATAGGCACGTAATCGCATTGGCACTGGCAGTGACTCTATATCTAACCAGGCGCGAATACCGACATACTCACTATTTTTACGTAGGGCACGGTCAAATAAGGGCACGGCAATATCTCGCAAAGTGCCAATTTCAACCAGCGCAGATCCTAAGGTAGGGAAATTTTGTATCAAAACACTGTCACCAACTATAAGTCGATATTGGCCGGTCAAGGCTTGATAACTGAGTTCGTGGCGCTGCTGCTCTTTAGCAATGCGCCGATCCCACAGCAAAGGGCGCGGCTGCATCACAGCAATGGTGTGTATTAAGGTCAAGCCTATGCCTTTATGCAGGGCTTCCAAGGCAGGCTCACTCAATTCATAGCGAATATCAGCATCGAGACTATAACGCCCATTATCATGCGTGATATCAACTCGCTCGACGACAATCTCTTTGGCTCTTGTATCAGCATGAGCAATAGAAAAACAGCACAGCAGCCCAATATAAGCGATCGTTTTTAGCTTATATGACACAGGCGTTTATTCATCTTTTACGTAAACGCGCATAATAAAATCCATCCATCCCCTTCTCTCCGGGTAGGATAGTACGTCCGTGTGACATTGGGCACCCCCAATTAGCCTCTATGGGCATTTCTTCAGCATTATCAACCTCAGCCAAAAACCGTGCGATCTGCTGATGATTTTCCTCAGGCAATATAGAGCACGTGGCATAAAGCAACACCCCGCCTGGCTTTAATGTCTGCCATAGCGCACGCAGTAACTGGCTTTGAGTAGCAAGCAACTGCTCAATATCAAACTTTTGTCGTAACCATTTAATGTCAGGGTGACGTCGTATCACGCCACTTCCGGAGCACGGCGCATCAAGCAAAATACGGTCAACAAACTGTCCATCCCACCAACTTTCCAATTCAATAGCATTCGCCACTTGCAGACGACAGGAAAGATTCAAGCGTTGCAAATTATCTTTAAGTCGTTGTAATCGCCAGGCTTTGCTATCAATAGCAATAAGATCAATGTCACGCACCTGCTCTAACAAATGACAAGTTTTACCCCCCGGCGCGGCACAGGCATCCACCACACGTTGGCCAGGTTGCGCCATTAACAATGTTGCAGCCAATTGCGCTGCTGCATCTTGCACTGACACCAGACCATCATTAAACCCGGGCAATGTCTCAACCGGGCAGGCATTATCCAACACAACCGCCGAATCAATGCCCTCAACCGGATTGGCTGCAATGCCTGCCTGTTGCAATCGATTCAAATAATCAGCACGCGAAATCAAGCGCTGGTTCACGCGTAATGACATGGGGGCACGTGCATTATTTTGTTCAACAATAGATGGCCAGTCGTTTGGCCAAGCCTGTTGCAGTTGCGCTAACAACTGCACTGGATGCGCTGTACTTGCGATAGGGTCATTTTCTAATAATACGAGAATTTGATCGCGCTCGCGCTGAAAGCGCCGCAGCACCGCGTTAACCAAACCTTTGGCCCACTGTTTTTTTATGGCCTGCGCGCAAGCCACCGTTTCTGACACCGCCGCATGATCCGCCGTACGCATATATTCTAACTGGTAAATACCCAACCATATCAACAATCGCACATCTTGATGTTTATCTGCCAATGGCTTATCCAGCAAGCGTTGCTCAATCGCCTGCAATCTTGGCCACCAACGTATGACACCGAAACACAGCGCTTTTAAAAGCGCAACGTACTTGTCCAGCGTCACTGTGTCAACTTGGTGCTGCTGTAGCGATTTATCGATAGCACTATCAAGTGAACGATTATGCTTTACTACCTGTAGTAAAATATTAAGCGCCTGCAAACGAACATTCATACGTTAAGGAAGCTCTGAATAAGTCTGGTTGAATTTAGGCTGAGATAAAATGGTTCCGATTCGCTGCGAAGTGAGCGGCAATAGTCGCTCTATTGCGGCGATATTCGCAGTGAATCGGGGCGATTTTAACCAGCGTAAAACAATCATGACTTGTTCAGAGCTTCCTTAAGTGTCGCCAAACAATTCACCAACAGTTATCGCTACATTGCCATTGAGGTAATCACGCACATCAAGCGCGCGTTTACCCGGCGCCTGTAATGTTTGAATGCGTAATAAGCCATCACCTGTTTGAATATCAATGCCCTTTTTATCTACCGCACAAATCGTTGCGATGGCATGATTATTATGGTTAACAACCGCCTCGGCGCGCCAAATTTTATATCGCTCACCTTGGTAGGTACAATGCGCTATGGGTGTTGGATTAAAGGCACGCACCCGCAGCGCCAGTTCAACAGCACTTAATGACCAATCTAAGGCCGCCTCGGCCACAGTAATTTTCTTTGCATAGCACGCCAGGCTATTGTCTTGCTGTTGCGGGCTAAGCTGGTTTTCAATCAAATTATTTAGGGTTTCTAATAAAGTTTCAGCACCCAATAATGCAAGCCGCTCATGTAGCTTGGCACTATTGTCAGTTGGTAAAATTGGGCAGGTGCGGCATAACAACATAGCGCCGGTATCCAGCCCCTTGTCCATCTGCATAGTAGTAATGCCAGTTTGCTTATCGCCCGCAAGTATTGCTCGCTGAATGGGGGCTGCCCCCCGCCAACGCGGCAACAGAGACGCATGCACATTGATCGCGCCATAGCGGGGAATATCCAGCACCGCTTGCGGCAATATCAAACCATAAGCCACCACGATCAATACGTCCGGCTTTAACTCTGCCAAGGCATCGATACTTTCTTGTGATTTAAAATTGAGTGGTTGCAACACATTGATATGATTTTCAAGCGCAACTTGCTTGACAGGCCCGCTACGCAATTTTCGGCCACGCCCTGCTGGCCGATCAGGCTGGCAATAAACCGCTACGGGTTGATACGGCGATTCAACTAATGCGCGTAAAGAACTTGCTGCGAATTCTGGCGTACCAGCAAAAACGACACGAAGCGGTGCCATAAGTCTACATGGTGTCGTTGTCAGAGCAGTCAAGCGATCAAGACGCGTGGCGCTGCTGCTTAAGCATTTTTTTGCGAATACGGCTGCGCTTGAGCGCAGAGATATAGTCAACAAAGAGCTTACCATCGAGATGGTCTATTTCATGCTGAATACATACCGCCATAAGACCATCAGCCTCAAACGTAAATGGCTGGCCGTGACCATCTTGCGCTGCAATAGTCACTTGGCTCGCTCGCTCGACCTGCTCATAGATGCCCGGAAACGACAAACAGCCTTCATCATGCACCGATACGCCATCCCGCACCACAATACGCGGGTTAACGAAGGTATGTGGATCATCCTGATCCTCAGAAACATCCACTATCAACAGTCGTTTATGAACATCAATCTGCGTCGCCGCCAGGCCAACGCCAGGAGCCGCGTACAAGGTCTCAAACATATTATCGATCAGGCTACGTAGCGCAGCATCGAAGCTTATAACTGGCTTGGCCTTGATTCGCAACCTGGGATCAGGGAAATTTAGGATATTTAAGAGTGACATTGTGAATTTTATCAAAGTATTGCCGCTATTCTACCTGTTAGAGTATGCTAACTGTAGAGGTTCCAGCTAAAATTTCATGTTCACGCCTAATTATAGATACTATATCCAGGAAATGGGGGGGAGTAATGTACCTTAAGCACATCGTTTGCAGTTTGCTGCTTTATATTAGCAGTGCAGGATTGATGTTGGCTCAGGCCATCGAACTGAATCCAAACCACCCCGATAGTTATACTGTCGTCAAAGGCGATACGCTGTGGGATATTTCCAGTACATTTCTGAGTGATCCTTGGTTGTGGCCGGAGATCTGGCATGTCAATCCAGCCATTGAAAATCCACATCTGATATACCCTGGAGACATCATTAGGCTAGGGTTTATCGACGGTCAGCCGGTATTATCACTGGAGCGGGGGCGGCCAACGATCAAATTATCGCCCAATAAACGCGCCACCTCCATTGATCAGGCCATCCCCACGATACCGCTAAGCATCATTGAGCAGTTTCTGATTCGCCCACGTGTATTGAGCCAGCAAGACATCGACAGTGCCGCCTATATCGTTGCCAGCGAAGATAACCGCCTGGTCAGTGGTGCTGGCGCTAAGCTTTACGCACGTGAGCTCGACACCAGCGACAGCGATTTATTCAGCCTTTATCATATTGGCGCCGCCTTAATCGACCCGACTGTAGAGAACAGCAAAGACGCCGTGTTGGGCTACGAGGCCATCCATGTCGCCGATCTTAAGTTGGAAAGAGAAGGTGACCCTAGCACCTTATTAATTACGCATTCCAAACGTGAAGCATTAATCGGAGATCGTGTGCTACCACGTGAGGATGATGGCTTTAATCAAAATTTCATCCCACGCGCACCCGATACAGAAGTGACAGGTCAAATCATTCATGTAGTTGATGGCGTATCACGCATCGGCCAATATCAGGTTGTGGTAATCAATGTCGGCGCAGAAGATGGCATTGAAGCGGGGCATGTCATGACAATTTCACAAACGGGCGCTGTCGTGCGTGACACCATCAAGGGCAAAGGTAACGAAACTGTCACCTTGCCTGACGAAGAGGTTGGCACGCTAATGATTTTCCGTCCCCATGAAAAAGCCAGTTATGCACTGATTATGACAGCTTTGCGTGATATTCGTCTGTACGACGCCGTTAATACGCCACAGCCTTAACCCTGATAGTTGAAAGCAGATAAACCCCGCGCTTAAACGCGAGACAATCAAAAAATATTAAGTAAACTAGTTGGCAGGGACGCCATCATGAGCAAAAATAGCAGCCGTGATAGTGCTGACCTAAGTGCCGATGAACTGGCTCATTGGCTAGCGCTTAACCAAGCCCCAGGCATTGGGCCCATCGGCTTCCAGCGACTGTTACAACACTTCGGCCATGCCAGCGAGGTGTTTTCTGCCAATGTTGGCGAATTACGTCAACTCGGCCTACGTGCCAACGCCCTGCGTGGCTTGCAAAAACCTGACTGGGGCGAAGTCGAAAAACAACAAAATTGGGCTCTACGGCCTGGCAACAGCATCATCACATCAGTCTGCCCAAGTTATCCGGATTTACTTCGACAGATCAGCGACCCACCCCCTGTGCTCTTTGTCAGCGGCAGAGTTAATCTGCTCAACAACCCACAAATTGCTGTCGTCGGCAGCCGTAAGCCTAGCCCAGGCGGCCAACAAAACGCAAAACAATTTGGCCAGCAGCTCAGCCAGCACGGCTTAGTGGTCACCAGTGGGTTGGCGTATGGCATCGATGCCGCTGCCCACCAGGGGGCATTAAGCGCCAGTGCACCAACCATCGCGGTACTGGGATCAGGCTTGGATAACATTTATCCGCGTCGACACCAACATCTCGCTC
>JAESQP010000105.1 GCA_016765075.1 Gammaproteobacteria bacterium | reverse complement strand
CTTTTTCAACAGCCTGCTAGCGCGCAAAAAAATTATAGGGCCACACAGTAATTAACTACAAATAACCATGTCAGATCGTTATTGTAAATTTTACTTGGCCTGATAACCATAAAAGCCTGTAAGCTTGCTTTATTCATAATATAAATCTGTTATCGTTCGTTTTCAGTGCGCTGATAATAGCTCATTATGCATTTCCCTTTAGTGAGAAAAATGACACGCTATATCAACTGGCCACATCCCTAAACACGGCACTTATTATCCGCAACTACACACTATGACTGACTGTTTTACATCAAATACACATAGCACCCCCATCATCTGCCTGACCGCAGAAGAATACGGTAATTGGTTAACAGAACAAAATAGGTTGACAAAAAACTGGTTAAAAAATACTCGTTACAAGGCCAAACCAAATAGCATTAGCCTCGTACCAGACCGTGATGGCGCTATCAATAAGATTGTGCTCGGCGTTGCAGACCACCAAGATATGTGGAATCTCGCTGCCTTACCTAAAGTACTGCCTGAAGGTAATTATCAAGTCGATAAGCTTACCGAGCTGCAAGCTTTGGCCTGGGGTTTGGGCCATTATCAATTCAATCGTTACCAATCAAATCAAAATGACCCGTGCTTGGTCAGGCTTTTCACGCCGCAGACACCTAGCTTCAATTTAAATGCCATCAGCACTCAAATTGAAGCCATCACCCTCGCTCGCGACATGATCAACACGCCAGCGTCTGACATGATGCCGCAAGATATCGCTATTGCAGCACAAACATTGGCCAAAAAATACAGCGCCAGTATTAAGCAAATCGTTGGTGATGAGTTGCTCAAACATAACTATCCAACCATCCATGCCGTTGGCCGCGCCAGTGTCCATGCACCGCGATTAATTGATATGCAATGGGGCAATGCTGAAGATAAAAAAATTACGCTAATTGGCAAAGGCGTGTGCTTCGACAGCGGCGGTCTCGACATGAAATCCGCTAAGGGTATGCGCTGGATGAAAAAAGATATGGGGGGTGCCGCCCATGTGCTGGGACTTGCCCAGATGATTATGGCAGAAAAATTACCGGTACGACTGCGTGTACTGATTCCTGCCGTTGAAAATGCGATCTCTGACAATGCCTTTCGCCCTGGCGATATTATTACTACGCGCAGCGGAAAAACAGTGGAAATTGATAACACCGATGCAGAAGGACGCTTGGTATTGTGTGATGCATTAACCGAAGCTGCGAGCGAAAAACCAACATTGATTATCGACTTCGCCACGCTAACCGGCGCAGCACGCGCCGCTGTCGGTACTGAAGTGGCTGCCTTTTTTAGTAATAACAGTGAAATCGCCGCACAGTTAATGGCTCAGTCTGACGTCACACAAGACCCTGCATGGCAACTGCCTTTGCACAAACCTTATCGTGCAATGCTAAACAGTACTATTGCGGACATCACTAACTCAGCAGGAACTGGTTACGGTGGCGCTATTACCGCTGCCTTGTATCTGCAAGAGTTTATCAACAAAGACTGTGATTGGTTGCATTTTGATGTCATGGCCTTTAACACACGTCAACGTGCAGGCCGACCCAAAGGCGGCGAAGCATTAGGACTAAGAGCGGCGTTTGGCTTTATCGCAAACGACTTATAAAAAAGCGTGGCAAGAAAAATAGCCTGTGCAAGCTGGCCATGTTCGCTGCATGGTGCGCTGCTTATAGGAAAATTACTGGAGGAAACTACTGGAAAAACGATAGTGTGGTAAAGAAATCGGGGCTGAAGTCAAAACAGCCCCGAGACACTAAATAACTAAATTAACCTGCCATTGACTTCGCCGCTTTCATCGCCACTGCACGAACAGACTTTGATGCTGGCTTAGCTTTAATCATGATATCTTCACCAGTGAACGGGTTACGACCTGGACGCGCTTTAGTCGCAGGCTTTTTAACTGCTTTTAACTTAACGCCAACATCAGGCACGATAAAGTCACCGCAACCACGTGGCTTAAGATGACGCTCAGCTTGATCAGCCAATGAAGCCAATACTGCTTTCACATCTGTTTTTGTTACACCTGTTGCTTCAGATATTTCAGCGATGATTTGAGTTTTTGTCATACGCTCTTTTACTGCTGTCATTCTTGGTTCGGCCATTTTCTCCCCCCTTGGATTTATTATGGATTGTCTAAAATAAAAATGGTGCGGCGATTATAGCACCGAGTCAATAAAAATTTACACAAAACAGCGATATTCCTGCTAAATCAGTCTCGCCGAATGAAAGCGCAGCTGTCGTTTATAGAACTCTTGCAACAATAATACATGCGCTCGTTATAGTGATACCTTTACACGAGGCACACAACAAGTAAAATGGTGGATTCACCCTGATTTCGTCGCCTAAAGCACCTACTGTTGGTGAAAAACTTGCCAAGACGGACGTATTGGCGGGAATTAAAGTCTCAATCAGGACGATTTCCCCTCATTTTTCTTTTGCCACTTGTCTCGTGCAAAGGTTCCATAGTGATGTCAAGCAACGCTTGCTAAACTAAACTTGAATACAAACGTTTCCTTGTAAAGGTTTCTCGCAATTAGTCCATATTGCTCACCAGACGGCGAAATGATGGCAGCCTAAGAGTCATCCTCGGATTATCTAGCAACAATCTTCATAGCGTAAAAAGATCCCCCCCCGCAGAGCCTGCCCCGTACTTGATGCGAGGGCGAGCATCAAACAAAGGCTCCATGCTGGTGGACAATGCAGGCTAGGCGAGGCTTTAGGCTGCTAACGACAAACCAAGTTGCTACTTGGCTATTACACATACAGCAGCGCACTCGCTGCTATATGTGCCAATCTAATACGCATTACCCTAATGCAGAACAGATATGAATTATAAACTCACCTCAACCATCATAAAAACTATCAATAGTGCGATTTGTATTTTTTTATACTATGAATATAGTGCCTTATCAGCACTCAAAACCCATCAGCCATTCAAATTATTGGCTTAATACTATATATTGAGAAACTTTTTGGGAATTGGAAGAGACACATGAGTAAGGTACGTCTGAACAGTTTTTCGACTCAGCGCACTCTCGAAGTGGCTGGTAACACATACCAATATCAATCGTTACCAGCCTTGGCTGAAGCAGGGTTTGACAATGTCAACCACCTGCCTTATTGCATTAAAATCTTGCTTGAAAACCTGCTGCGTCACGAAGATGGCATAGTGGTCACGCAAGATCATATTAAGACCCTCGCTAACTGGAAAGCTAATAGCAATACCAGCAGCGAAATATTTTTTATGCCAGCACGTGTACTGCTACAAGATTTCACCGGCGTCCCTGCCGTTGCCGACCTCGCTGCTATGCGTAATGCTATTCAACGCTTGGGCGGCGACCCTGCTGTCATTAACCCCTTCACACCTGCTGACCTGGTCATCGATCACTCGGTGCAGGTTGACCACTTTGGCAGCTCTCACGCCTTTGCCGCCAATGCTGAGGTTGAATTTAAACGCAATATCGAACGCTATAAATTCCTCCGTTGGGGGCAAAATGCGTTCAACGATTTTCGTGTCGTACCACCCGATAGCGGCATTGTTCACCAAGTTAATCTGGAATACCTAGCCCATGTCGTAATGACACGACAAGACGGCGATAAGGAGTGGATCTATCCAGACACCCTGGTCGGTACCGATTCACACAGCACCATGATTAATGGTCTAGGCATATTAGGCTGGGGTGTCGGCGGTATCGAAGCCGAGGCAGCGCTACTCGGCCAACCGAGCTCATTACTCATACCTAAAGTCGTTGGTGTGCGCTTATTAGGCAGCGCCGCTGCCGGCACGACAGCAACTGATATCGTACTTGCAATTACCCAGCGTCTACGTGCCCATGGTGTAGTCGGCAAGTTTGTTGAATTTTATGGCCCAGGCTTGTCGTCACTAAGCCTTGCTGACCGTGCAACTATTGCTAATATGGCGCCAGAATATGGTGCTACCTGCGGTTTATTTCCGGTCGATGAAAAAACTACTGACTATATGCGTTTGACTGGCCGTGACGAAGCCCAAATCGAACGTACAGTAGCCTACTTTAAGGCCCAGCAGTTTTGGTATAGCGCTGAAGACGAAACACCGCAATATTCTGAGCAATTAGACTTTGACCTGACCAACGTTGAACCCGCATTAGCTGGGCCGACACGACCACAAGATCGGGTACCACTGAGCCAAGTACGCAAATCATTTCGTCATGCGCTGGTTGAACATCTTGGCGAAGAAGCCGGGATCGAACAAGAAGCCATTACTTCATGGCTGGACGAAGGTGGCCAACCTATGCTGGTCGCGCCTGAACTTGCGCACACACACCCCGATGAGGATATGGATGTATTCGGTTTAAGTGTCCCGGTCAGACAGCCAGATGGCCTGTCTTACAATATATGTCACGGTTCCGTCGTCATTGCTGCGATCACTAGCTGCACCAATACATCAAACCCCTCTGTCATGCTAGCTGCCGGATTAATTGCTCGCAACGCTGTGCGCTTGGGTCTCCGCACCAAACCCTGGGTGAAAACTAGTCTCGCGCCGGGCTCAAAAGTGGTGACCGATTATTTGAACGAAGCCAATGTCATGCCCTACCTTGAGGCTCTCGGCTTTCATTTGGTCGGCTACGGTTGCACCACGTGTATCGGCAATAGTGGCCCCCTCGCGCCGCACATTAGTGAAGCAATTCAGCAAGGCGATCTTGCTGCAGCAGCGGTATTATCCGGTAACCGTAATTTTGAAGGCCGTGTTAATGCCTTGGTACGTGCTAACTATCTAGCGTCACCACCGCTGGTCGTGGCGTATGCGTTGGCAGGTAATGTCAATATCGACCTGACCTCAGACCCACTCGGTGCAGACCCTAGCGGCGAATTAATTTATTTAAAAGATATTTGGCCAGACGAAGAAGAGATTGAAGCATTGATTCGTACTGCGGTAACCACCGAACAGTTTAAGACAAGCTATAAAAGTATCTTTGAAGGTAGTGAACATTGGGCAAAACTCGACAGCTCTAGCAGTGAATTATTCGATTGGGACAAAAATAGCACCTATATCAAAGAGCCACCGTTCTTTTCTGATATGGAGGTAACACCTGCACCACTTGAAGATATTGCCGATGCACACATTCTTGTTCACGTTGGCGATTCGGTGACTACTGACCATATTTCGCCAGCCGGATCCATTGCCGTTGACAGCCCTGCCGGGCGCTATCTCATTAACCAGGGCGTCAAAGTGGAAGACTTTAACTCCTATGGTGCGCGCCGTGGCAATCATGAAGTGATGATGCGCGGCACCTTTGCCAATATTCGTCTGCGCAATAAATTAGTGCCTGGCGTCGAAGGTGGCGAAACACTTTTCATCCCGGACAATAAACAGATGTCAATCTTTGATGCGGCGCGTAAATATCAAAAACTCAGCATGGCTACCATTGTTATTGCTGGCAAAGAATACGGCACTGGCTCATCACGTGATTGGGCTGCAAAAGGACCAAAATTACTTGGCATACGTGCGGTAATTGCTGAAAGTTATGAGCGCATTCATCGCTCTAACCTCATCGGTATGGGTATCTTACCTTTACAGTTTAATAATGGCGAAAATGCTGAGACGCTTGGCCTGAAAGCCGATGATCGCTTCTCTATTAGCGGCATTGCCACACTAGACCATCGTGATAAGGTTAAAATCAGCGTCACTTCCAGTGACGGTAAGCAGCGTGAATTCCATGCTATAGCCCGTATTGATACCCCCAATGAGGTCGAATATTTCCGCCATGGCGGTATTTTGCCGTATGTATTACGTGAAGCTCTGCAATAGGGATAACCAATTACTTAATTAGACGTACCCTAAAAAGTACATGGCGCTACCGGTATAACGTTTATCGGCAGCGCCATACCGCCTGTATGGCAAAAATACTGATATCGGCACGCAACATGCTAGGATGTATTTATAACGTTGGAGAGTGGAAGGAGTCAAAAATATGTCGTCAGAACATCGCCAATACCCTCGGGAACATACCATGCTGGATACCATTTATTTTACCGAAGACACGGCGCATAATCGCATGCATTTTTGCGGCACTGTGACAAACCTAAGCCACGGTGGCGTTGGCATGGATGTGGTCGCGCCACATCAACTGAACGATACGGTATGGCTAGAAGGGGTTAGCGCGTCAAACGAGCCAACTGCTGCTATCGTACGCTGGATCGAAGAACATAAAGACAACTATCATATCGGGTTAGAGTTCACGCCCCAACGCCCGAACCGCGAGCCCATCGATCAAGTCTAATTAGACAAAACAACCTACAAACCGAATTAGTTAGGCGGTCGATGCACGCTGGCTGACGCGAGTAAACGTTACGCTGTCGTCCACCAAACCGGCAGCAATCACGTCACCCGGCCCAAACTTCCCTGACAAAATATCCTGCGCCAGTGGGTTTTCAATCATCTGCTGTATCGCACGTCGTAACGGTCTCGCGCCGTAGACAACATCAAAACCTGCCTCACCAACTTTATCTAATAAAGTTTTAGAAAAGCGAATTTCCATATCACGCTCATGCAATCTCTGGCTCAAGTCTTTGAGTTGTATAGTGGTAATCGCGTTAATATGCACTTGACCCAGGGGATGAAATACCACCGTATCATCAATACGGTTAATAAATTCGGGCCTAAAGTGCTGACTGACAACAGCCATCACTGCGGCTTTCATCGCATCATAATTATCTTCGCCAGCGAGCTCTTGGATTAGTTCCGAACCCAAGTTCGACGTCATAATAATAACGGTATTACGAAAATCAACAGTACGACCATGACCATCAGTTAGGCGGCCGTCATCAAGCACTTGTAATAATATATTGAACACATCCGGGTGCGCTTTCTCGACCTCATCCAATAACACGACGCTATAAGGCCGACGTCGCACTGCCTCCGTGAGATAACCGCCTTCCTCGTAGCCGACATAGCCTGGCGGTGCCCCAACCAAACGCGCTACCGCATGTTTTTCCATAAACTCAGACATATCGATGCGCACCATGGCATCGTCGCTATCAAACATGAATTGCGCCAAGGCCTTAGTCAGTTCGGTTTTACCAACACCGGTCGGGCCAAGAAATAGAAACGAACCATTAGGCCGACTGGGATCTGACAAACCCGCACGTGAACGCCGAATTGCGTCTGACACGACTTTAACAGCTTCTTTTTGGCCAATAACCCGCTCGCCTAAGCTAGCTTCCATGTTGAGTAATTTATCGCGCTCACCTTCAAACATTTTATTGACAGGGATACCCGTCACCTTGGAAACCACTTCAGCGATTTCTTCTTCAGTGACCTTATTACGTAACAAGGTCATATCCGCCATCTCGGTTTGCGATTCCTTATCAAGCTGCTTCTCAAGCTGAGGGATTTTGCCGTACTGCAATTCAGACATGCGCGCTAAATCACCGGCCCGACGTGCCGTCTCAAGTTCGAGACGAACACGCTCTAATTCTTCTTTAATCTGTTGTGAACCCTGCAACGCCGCTTTTTCTGCACGCCACACTTCATCAAGATCAGCAAACTGTCGTTCTAACTCGCTGAGCTCACTTTTCAGCGCCGCTAAACGCTTCTTAGACGCATCATCTGTTTCTTTGCTGACCGCTTCGTGTTCGATCTTAAGCTGAATAATACGCCGCTCCAGCCTGTCCATTGCTTCCGGTTTTGAATCGATTTCAATACGAATGCGGCTGGCCGCCTCATCAATCAAGTCAATCGCCTTATCGGGTAAATTACGATCTGTGACATAACGATGTGACAAGGTGGCTGCGGCAACCAACGCCGGGTCGGTGATATCGACACCATGATGCACTTCATATTTTTCTTTTAAGCCACGTAAAATCGCAATGGTGTCTTCAACAGACGGCTCATCCACCAATATTTTTTGAAAACGACGCTCAAGGGCAGCGTCTTTTTCAATATTTTCACGGTACTCATTCAACGTGGTGGCACCGACACAATGCAATTCGCCACGCGCCAGCGCCGGTTTAAGCATATTACCGGCATCCATTGAGCCCTCAGCCTTGCCGGCGCCAACCATGGTATGAAGCTCATCGATAAACAAAATAACCTGGCCTTCTTGCTTGGACAGATCGTTCAGCACAGCTTTCAAACGCTCTTCAAAATCACCACGAAATTTTGCCCCGGCAATCAAAGCACCCATATCCAGGGATAATAAACGCTTACCTTTTAAACCTTCGGGCACTTCACCATTGATAATACGCTGCGCCAAACCCTCGACAATCGCCGTTTTACCGACACCCGGCTCACCGATTAAAACAGGATTATTTTTAGTCCGACGTTGCAACACCTGGATCGTGCGACGAATCTCTTCATCGCGACCAATCACCGGATCAAGCTTGCCCTGCTCCGCACGCTCAGTGACATCAACGGTATAGCGCTCCAGTGCCTGGCGATGTTCTTCCGCATTAGGATCGTCAACAGCCTCACCACCGCGTATCTCGTCAATAGCTTTTTCCAAGGAACCCTTGCTGGCACCGGCCTCACGCAGCAATTTACCCAGTTCGTTTTTATCATTAACGGCGGCCAGCACAAACAGTTCGCTGGAAATATAAGCGTCTTTGCGATCTTGCGACAACTTGTCACAGACATTAAACAAGCGACCCATGTCCTGCGACAAATGGACTTCACCCGCAGTGCCCTGAACACTCGGCAGGCGATCAATCAATTCGCTCAAATGTGAGCGCAGACTATTGACCTCGACTCCAGCATTACTTAATACGTGGCGAATCGTACCGCCCTGCTGATCAAGCAGTGCCATCATTAAATGAGCAGGCTCAATAAATTGATGATCACGGCCAACTGCCAAACTCTGCGCATCAACCAACGCGACTTGAAACTTACTGGTTAATTTATCCATCGCCATTGCCTGACCCTCATATCGTTCTCATTACTGTACTGTAAATTTGCAGTCAAAAACGTATTTATCTTTATCTAATAATATTTAACATCACTGCTGCCCCGTTAACCTCACATCGTCATGCCGGACGTGTTCCGGCATCCAGTAAGTGCTTGAAACCACTGGATTCCGGAGCCTGCCCCCATGTCAAGCACGGGACAGACCCTGCAGATTAGGCAGTTGAAATACTGCACGAACGAGTTAACGGGACAGCAGTGATTTAACATAGTGTTATTATGAGTCGTCTTCAAGGAAAAAAACAAACCCCCCCTCAATAAATAATTTCATTCTGGTAGATGACCATTGACATGCACCCATTTAACACAGAGCGGCTTAACGAGATCATCGCACTCGATGTCCGTCTCGCCCTAACTGTAGACGTTGGCCCCGGCGACGCCACTGCCGCATTAATTCCAGAGACTCAACTGTGCCATGCACAACTAATCTGCCGTGAACCCGCCGTACTGTGTGGTCGCCCTTGGTTTGATGCGGTATTTGCCGCGATGGATGACAATATCAAAATCACCTGGCATTTTGACGATGGCGATAAGATTGCCGCAAACAACCTTTTGTGTGAACTGCATGGCTCTGCACGCGCCATCATTACTGGCGAACGCTGCGCCTTGAATTTTTTACAAACACTATCAGGCACGGCAACCCTAGCAAAACGCTATGCAGAAAAAGTAGCCGACCTGCCTACGACGATACTCGATACACGCAAGACCATCCCCGGCCTGAGATACGCGCAAAAATATGCCGTCAAAACAGGTGGCTGTGATAATCATCGCTTTGGCCTCTATGACGCCATATTAATCAAAGAAAATCACCTTATTGCCGCAGGTTCTATTGACAACGCAATAACGCTACTAGAGAAAACCTATTCTGAGCTATCCATTGAAATGGAAGTCGAATCCCTCGATGAGATGGACAGCGCAATCAATGCTGGTATCAAACGCCTATTGTTAGATAATTTTACCCTCGACCAATTAAAAGCCGCCGTGGCTAAAAAACCCGATGAAGTTAAATTAGAGGCTTCAGGCAACGTCGATCTCAATACAGTGAGAGACATCGCCCTCACAGGCGTCGACTATATCTCGATAGGCGGTTTAACCAAACATGTCACTGCCATCGATTTATCAATGCGCCTGGCTTTAGAAGGTTGTTGACAAATTTTCTGCTCGTGTGAGGCTTATACTGTGGATAAAGGGGTAGGTTTAAGCTAACCCTTTTAGTGAAAAAGAACCCGTAATTACGTTATCACTCCTTACAGACTACACTGACTGTTCTAACTTGATAAAGTAGCTAAATCATGGTATCGACTTTTGGCGACGTTTTTACTGAAATGGCAGTGTTGCTGTTGATGGCAGCCGTCATCGGCGCCATCGCTGTGCGGTTGCGCCAGCCGTTGATCGTCGCCTTCATCGTGGTAGGCATCCTGGCAGGGCCGTCCGTACTTGGCTGGGTGTCGGCAAATGATCAGGTCGATCTGCTGGCCAAACTGGGTATTGCGCTGCTGTTGTTCGTAGTGGGTCTCAAGCTGGATCTGCACATTATCCGCACCATGGGGCCAGTGGCACTGGCCACCGGGCTAGGGCAGGTCTTTTTCACCTCAGTAGTTGGCTATTTCCTCGCCATCGCCCTGGGCATGCGCCCAGTGACAGCGCTTTATGTGGCGGTGGCGCTGACCTTTTCCAGCACCATTATTATTGTCAAGCTGCTGTCCGACAAGCGCGAAGTAGACGCGCTGCACGGGCGCATCGCCATCGGTTTCCTAATCGTTCAGGACATTGTAGTGGTGCTAGTGATGATTGGTCTGGCTGCACTGGGTGAGGCCGGCGATGTCACCGGCTTGGGCCGGGAGGCGATTACGGTATTGGGCAAAGGTGTCCTGTTCATCGTCGCCATTGGTGTGTTGATGCGCTATGTGCTGACACCGCTACTGCACCAGCTGGCCCGCTCGCCGGAGTTGCTGGTACTGTTCGCCATTGCCTGGGCAGTGGCCTTGGGTGCGGCAGGCGCGCATCTGGGGTTCAGCAAAGAGGTGGGGGCCTTTCTTGCGGGGGTATCGTTGGCCTCGACGCCCTATCGTGAGGCCATTGGTTCGCGTCTGGTGAGTCTACGCGATTTTCTGCTGTTGTTTTTCTTCATCGATTTGGGCGCCGGACTGGAACTGGCGACACTCGGCGCGCAGGTGTTGCCGGCCATTATCCTTTCGCTGTTCGTACTCATTGGCAACCCGTTAATTGTCATGATTATTCTGGGGATGATGGGTTACCGCAAGCGCACCGGTTTTCTGGCCGGTTTGACGGTTGCCCAGATCAGCGAATTTTCCCTCATCCTCGGCGCCCTGGGCCTGAGCCTGGGCCATATCGACACCGACACCATGGGTCTTATCACCCTGGTGGGCTTAATCACCATCAGCGCCTCCACCTATATGATTCTGTACTCTCACCCCCTCTATGAGCGGTTTGCCCCTTGGCTGGGTGTGTTCGAGCGACAGCGGGCATATCGGGAAGAGGCCCAGGATCGGAATACGCAGGAGAGCGGATACGACATCGTCCTGTTCGGTCTGGGCCGGTTCGGCTCTGCCATTGCACGCGAATTGCAGCAACGCGGTCATCGTGTACTAGGCGTGGATTTTGACCCCGAATTACTGCATCGACAAGAAGCACACGATTATACGGTGCGTTTCGGTGACGCTGAGGACCCCGAGTTTCTAGCCACTCTGCCGCTCGCGCAAGTAAATTGGGTGCTTAGCAGCGTGCGTGAAAAGAGTATCAATCTCGCATTACTGCATGGCTTGCACAATTTTGCTTACCAAGGGCGCGTGGCGGTGACCGCACATGGCGCCCGTGATGCCCGACAATTGCAAGAGGCCGGGGCCGACCGGGTGCTGATTCCTTACGCCGATGCGGCGGCAGAGACCGTTGACAAACTGTTTGGCGATGACAGCAATGAAGGTATAACGTGACAAGGCGGAGCGAACTTTTTATTGCCGCTGCCGTGATGATGGTAGGTTTATTGTTGCGGGCAGTGGCGAATGCCCTACACGATGCACGATTGATTGAGACAAAGGGGTCTGATTGGACTGCCCCGGGTTCGGTAGACAACTCCAGGTATTGGAAATCATATGAGCGGTCAACGCTACACACCAGAATTCAAAGACGAAGCAGTTCGCCAGGTCGTTGAAAGGGGCTACTCGATCACCAACTCTTAAAGGGGTCAGACCCCTTTGCTTCTCTTTTTTTGCCATGGCCTCCTGAATGATTTCAGACTTTAACCGCTCCTCGGCATACATTTTTTTGAGGCGTCGATTTTCGTCTTCTAATTCTTTCATTCTGGCCATTAATGACGCATCCATACCGCCATACTTTGCTCG
>JAESQP010000104.1 GCA_016765075.1 Gammaproteobacteria bacterium | reverse complement strand
GTGAGCCTGATTTGAACAAAGTATCAGATGTGGTAACCGATTCTGGTGAAGGCCGTTGGACGGCTATTGAGGCGATTGAACAAGGTGTTGCTGCGCCGGTAATTACTGCTGCATTACAAGTGCGTTTTGCTAGCCAGGATTCAGCAGGTTATGCCAATAGATTATTGTCACTAATGCGTAATGCATTTGGTGGCCATGAGATGAAGAGCTAAAGGGGAATAACAATGGAAGGAACATGCTCTGTAGTAATCTTTGGTGCAACGGGCAATCTGGCGCGCTTAAAACTGCTGCCCTCTTTATACCAGCTTGATCGACATAACCGCATGCCAGACGGCATGGTGGTGGTTTGCGTTGGCCGCGAGGATGAACGGCAAGCGGCATGGACAAAAAAAGTCGAAGCAATGATTCGCGATAAGTACGGTGCTGATATCGATGAGGCCGTATTGAAGAGATTTCTCAAAAGAGTGGTCTATTTCCTCGGTGATTATAATGCAGCAGAATCGTTTGCCAATTTGTATCAACTGTTCAAAGGCAAGCCGGAGTATTCCAATAATGTTGTTTTTTATATGTCGATTCGCCCTGCTGATTTTGGCACGGTGGTTGCGCATTTAGGCAAAGCTAAATTGCTGGATGAGAAAAACGGTTGGCGTCGCGTGGTGATTGAAAAACCCTTTGGTTATGATTTGCTCAGTGCGCAAGCATTACAACGCTCTTTGGATAAGCATTTAAAAGAAAATCAAATCTATCGCATTGATCATTACCTTGGCAAAGGCACAGTGCAAAATGTGTTGGTGGCGCGTTTTGCTAATTTAATGTTAGAGCCACTGTGGAACCGTGAAAATATTGATTACGTACAGATCACACATTCAGAAACGCTGGGTGTCGGTGGCCGTGCTTCTTATTATGATAACGCGGGCGCACTACGCGATATGATTCAGAGTCATTTAATGCAGTTATTGACGCTAGTGGCAATGGAGCCACCGCCGAATATGAGCCCTGAATCTTTACGCGATGAAAAAGTGAAAGTTTTAAAATCCGTTAGGGAAATTCCTCATAACGCCGTGCATGCGCATGCATTTCGTGGTCAATATGCATCTGGCACTATTGATGGTCGAGCGGTAGAAGGTTACCTTGATGAGCCAGACGTGCCAGGTGAGAGCACAACAGAGACCTATGCGGCAGTTAAATTGTATATTGATAATTGGCGTTGGAAAGGTGTGCCATTTTATTTACGTACAGGCAAACGCTTGGCAGAAGGTAGCTCGGCTATTTGTGTGCGGTTTAAGGCGCCACCGCATCATTTATTTAGAAATACGCAGATCGAGCGGATAAAACCGAATTGGTTTATGTTTGGTATTCAGCCACATGAGTGTATGAAGATGGAAATGCAAGCGAAAGTGCCTGGGCTGGAAATGAAAACACGCAGCATTAGTCTTGATGCTAGCTTTGCTGATGAAGGTGAAAGCACCTCTGATGCCTACGAAGAATTATTGCTTGACGTGATGAAGGGCGATCATTCTTTGTTTTTACGTTATGACGAAGTCGAATGGGCCTGGCGTATTGTTGACCCCATCATTAAGGTTTGGTCGATGGAACGCGACTTTATTAATGTTTATCCAGCAGGTAGTTGGGGGCCTCGTGGCACCTATCGCTTGTTTGAGCGTGATGATCAGTTTTGGCGTCACGGGCTTGATATCGAGTCGGCAGACCTGGGTGAGGACTTGGGCCGTAGTCGCGGAGTTAACCAGATCCGCTAGCCCGCATTTCTCACTAGGGGGCGAGATGATCGCGCAGAGATTTGCCCCTCAAGGGGGTGCCGAGGTGATTTTACAGTGGGTTTTCTGAGGCAGTGAAATACGGGCTGTATTTCCGACCGAAGAAAATTCACTGTAGAATCAAAGATCAAGCGATGGCTCGTCATTCTGGTGAGAAATGCGGGCTAGCTACCAGATTTTCTATCTGAAGGACCAGTCATGCCCGAGTTTACCGATTTACCTTCTTATTTATTACTCAGCAATCACTATGACAAAATGTCAGGTGTTCACATGCGCGATCTGTTTGCACAGGACGTGCAGCGTTTTGATACATTCTCTTTAAAGTTTAAAGACATTCTGCTCGACTATTCGAAAAACCGAATTACGCAAGAGACCATGGATTTATTGCTAAAGGCGGTTGATGAAAGTGGTTTGCGCGAGCGTATTGACGCAATGTTTTCAGGCGAGAAAATTAATATCACTGAAGACAGGGCGGTGTTACATATTGCGCTACGCAATCGTTCCAACACACCGATTATGGTCGATGGCGAAGACGTCATGCCTGCTGTTAATTCAGTCTTGGAAAAAATGCGTCGTTTTACCGAGGCAGTACGCAGTGGCGCATGGAAAGGGTATACCGGTAAAACCATTACTGATGTAGTCAATATCGGTATCGGTGGTTCTGACTTGGGTCCTGTGATGGTGACTGAAGCCTTGAAGCCTTATGCTCATCAGCATTTAGCT
Organism: Gammaproteobacteria bacterium; assembly: GCA_016765075.1. Taxonomy (NCBI): domain Bacteria; kingdom Pseudomonadati; phylum Pseudomonadota; class Gammaproteobacteria; species Gammaproteobacteria bacterium. The sequence goes on along the minus strand of JAESQP010000104.1, from coordinate 1,365 downwards.
GTGCATTTTGTTTCCAACGCTGATGGCACGCATGTGGTTGAAGCGATTAAGCCGCTTGATCCTGAAACCACGTTGTTTATTGTGGCATCGAAGACATTTACCACTCAGGAAACTTTGACCAATGCGCATACCGCGCGTGATTGGTTGCTGGCGTCGCTAAAGGATGAAGCTGCCGTGGCCAAACATTTTGTTGCTTTGTCAACCAATGCTAAAGCGGTGGCTACGTTTGGTATTGATACCGATAACATGTTCGAATTTTGGGATTGGGTGGGTGGTCGTTATTCCTTATGGGGTGCCATTGGTCTATCCATCGCCTTATATATTGGTATGGATAACTATGAGGCCTTGTTGCAAGGCGCTCATGACATGGACGAACATTTTCGCGTAACTGAATTTGATGAAAACTTGCCTGTCGTATTAGCGGTGCTGGGTGTCTGGTATGTTAATTTCTTTGATGCACAGACACATGCGATTTTGCCTTACGACCAATACATGCATCGTTTTTCCGCTTATTTTCAACAGGGTGATATGGAAAGCAATGGTAAAGGTGTTTGTCGTGATGGCAGCCCTGTACCCTATAGCACAGGCCCCGTTATATGGGGTGAGCCTGGCACCAATGGCCAACATGCTTTTTATCAGCTTATTCACCAGGGTACGCATATGATGCCTGCAGATTTTATCGCTGCGGCGCAAAGCCATAATTCGGTTGGCGAACACCACGATATTTTATTAGCGAATTATTTTGCCCAGACAGAGGCCTTAATGCTGGGTAAAACATCTGACGAAGTGCGTACGGAATTGATGGCGTCTGCAATAGATGCGGAAAAAATTGATGAGCTCGTGCCGCATAAAACATTTGCCGGCAACCGACCCACCAATTCGATACTCTACAAAAGACTAACGCCAGCAACCCTCGGGGCATTAATTGCTATGTATGAACACAAAATTTTTGTCCAAGGCGTGCTGTGGGATATCAATTCTTATGATCAATGGGGAGTTGAGCTAGGCAAACAGCTTGCAAAAGCGATATTGCCTGAGCTACAGGCATCAGGTGATGTCAATAGCCATGATGTTTCAACCAACGGCTTAATTAATTATTGTAAGTCACTGCATTAGTTGCTAGTGGCTTTGATAGAGTTGCATGGCCTACCTATTTTGAAGCCTAATGTTGAAGATTGTTTGTGAGATCCAAAGCAGTCTGCAAATCATGCGCCATTATGATCCATCATGACTAAAGCCAAGTCGATTCTTTAAGGGTGTCGACTACGAACTATTTTTTGGCTTCCCTCTATTTGAATTCTTGGTATTTATTTTCAACTAATACGCGACAGAATCATATATTTTTCAACTGTTTACTGAGCTTAT
>JAESQP010000103.1 GCA_016765075.1 Gammaproteobacteria bacterium | reverse complement strand
GTGGTAAGCTAAACATGTGAAATTAAGACCCTATAAACCCAAAAAGAGCAAAACAAAGTTAAAGGTGAAACCCACAATGAAATGTAAAACTAAAGTTTCACATAACAAAGCAATCAAAAGGACAAATAAAAGCGGTGCTTCGCACACGCTTTCATTTGCCTTTTATTTTTATCGTTATGTTTCATCTAGCATTAAGCCATGGTTAGCAAACCTATGTGTGAATTAATAAATATTGGTAAAACTGTGTCTACTCGACTGCACGGCATTGGCATTTCTAATGAAGCTGAATTGAAAAGGTTAGGAGCAGCAAAAGCCAAACCAATATTTTCAGCCGAGGCTTGGCGAAGTAATGCAAAAAAACATAACAAGAACATCAAGATCGTTCGCTATTGCTCACTGGGACGCGCAAAAAGCACGCGCCCCTTATGTAAAGCGTTATATTGCTTTAAAAAATAATGGTTCACTGAAAGGAAATGGAAGTTATGAATAAGCTGATTTATCAAACCCCACCAACAGTCACATTTGCTACAAACAAATTTATAAACGTTCCAATAATCTTGCAATATGACGACACTCCTTTAATTTCTGTTGTTAAAGAGCAGACATTGGGTTTTACAACTGAAATCCCAATTTACCACCCTGATGGCACTTACTTAGCTAAGGTTAACGGTACTCGTATTTTTGCGACAGAAGATGGAAAAAAGGCAGGGTTAGAAATGGAATACCCCCAAAACATGACTGTTTGTAAAATGAATGGGCAGACATTGTTTGAAATATTCCATGAATCAGGGGATTCTTTCCGAACAACTGCTGAGTTATATACGCCAACCGGTTCTTTCGTTAAATACCATGATGCGCCAATTCCTGAAGTTATAAAAAGTAGCGGAGAGGCTTTACAAATTGGTGGAATGATAATGAGTCATAATACGTTTTCTGGTTACAGAATAGGTGTTTGGCTAAAGAGTGATGGAAGCTGTGCAATTGGGTGTTCGTAGAAAGCGCAATATAACAAACTCATCCAACCGACTGCCAAAAGTGTCGCGATTTTTGCAAAAAACGCAAAAAGTCGCGCCACTTTCGTCAGCGGCTGATGAGGGCGTTATGTACGCTGTATATTGACGGCTTAGTATGTATTGACAGAGTATTATGAGTATATTTATCGTTTAATTTGAGTAGAGGAAATAGTGATGAGAACACTTATTTATGCATTGTTCGCCCTGGTCGTGATATCACCTCTGCTTAGCGCCGACGAGAATACACCGAATAGTCCAGATATTTCATCTACGATGACCAATGAGCGTATTGCTACGTTGATCGAAAAATTAGATGGTGATGCCCAGGGTAAACCAGGGTTTTGGTTAATTAATTTAGATGAATTCGAAATCTATGTGATTACTGACGAGCGAGCAGGTCGTATGCGTGCAATGGTTCCTATACTGCCGGCTGCTGAAGTCGAACCTGAAATGTTGCAAAGATTAATGCAAGCAAATTTTGATTCTGCTTTGGACGCACGTTATGCAATAGCCAACGATACCTTGTGGGCGGCTTTTGTTCATCCATTAGGCAATTTGTCGGACGACCTGTTTTTCTCTGGTGTGGCGCAATCTGTTAACTTAGCCGCGACTTATGGTACAACCTACAGCTCTGGTGCAGTCGTATTTAATGGCGGAGACAGTGCAGAACAGCAACGTAATTATTATCAGGATATATTGATCGTGCCAATGCGATTTTAATACGCTAAGAGTATGTTTCACCTTAAAGGTACGTTGTACCCCAAGGGCACGTAGTAGTTTTAGCGTTCATGGGTGAGATATAGCATGTCCCGTAAAAAAATCATTGCTACTGAGTTTCGTTGCTGGTTGGTTGTGGCCTTATGGATCGTCATTTTATTTTTGACTATCCCTTTAGCACGAACATTACAAGGCTACATTCGTAGCGCTTTTGGAGATCACGCTTTTGGTTATATTGTTATTACCATTATCGTTATTTCAACACTGTTGCTATTCGTTCGAATAAAACACACAACAATTAAATTAAAACCAAAGAATATTATTTGGATACTATTGTGTGCCGCATTTCTTGTCGCGTATACACTTAGCTTGTGGAGCAATCCGGTTGAAGCCATACATTTTATTCAGTATGGTGTATTAGCGATTTTTCTGTTTCATGCTTTGTCATGGCGCCACCCTAATACGCTAATCTATATTGCTATAGTGCTTGCAGCAGCATCGGTGGGAATAATTGATGAGACGTTACAGTGGCTTATGCCAAATCGTGTTTGGGGATTAGACGACATTGGCATTAATATTATGGCTGCGATCGTAGTTTGCGTTGCTATAGCGAAAGGCATACAGCCTAAAGTGATTAATCGCCCGATCAATAGCCATAGTGTTCAATTGGTTTTATGGCTTGCAATATTCTGTTTATCACTACTGATATTCAGCTTTGCTAATACGCCTGATACCATAAACTGGTATAGCAAAAAAATAAGTCCCTTATCTTTTTTATCCCATAATGGTCATATTATGTCTGAATATGGTTATCGTTATAAAGACGAAGAAATAGGCTTATTTCGTTCCCGCTTTAGTCCAAATGAGTTAAAACAACATGATAGAAAGTATGCGGTAGATGCTGCACAAAAACTGGATGCGGCCCCTTTTCTCGATGACTATAAGGAATTTATCACCCGCTATTCACCTATGACTAATTCTTTTTTGCACGAGCTGCGCGTACATTTGAATCGGCGTGACTACTATCTCAAGACGGGGAAACAAACAAAACGTTATTCCTCCGTTGAACAGCAACGACGGTTGAAAATCGCCTATTTTGAAAACAAAATAGTAGAAAAATATTTCCCTAGTACCTTGAAAAAATCATCCTTTACATTAAACCAAAAAGACAGCCTGTTAATGAAAAATAGCATCAATAGTGCTAGCTATTATGAGAGTCCTGTTAGCCAGAGCCTCATCACGGTATTAAGCAAAAAACAGCTATTAAGCTTATTGATTGTTACTCTATTGGGTTTATTAGTATTGAGAGTCAAACTCAAGACTAGATTTAATTATGGCTCACTATAATCGTCGTAGATGGTTGCAAAGTAGTACTGCGCTAGTAGCGACAAGCTATCTGGCTAGTTGCGCAAAACTCCCTGTTAAACCAAAAAAGAACGGTCTACGTTTAGTTTTTTATACTGACGTTCATGCCATGTCCCAACGACGTGCTGCTGATGCGGTGCTGATAGCGGCTGATGTAATTAATCATTCACAAGCAGATTTAATTATGGGTGGTGGTGATTACATCGATGGCGGTTTTAATGGCACCAGCCAGTCTATGACTGCCCATTGGGATATTTATATGAGCATGCATCGTGCGCTACATGCTCCGGTTTATCCTGCTATCGGTAATCATGACTTGGTTGGTGTGCAACCTAAAGACGGTAGCCCAGCCAATAGCGATCCGAGAAATGACTATCGACAACGTATGGGTTTATCACAAACCTGGTATTCTTTCGATCAGCTTGGTTACCATTTTATTGTGCTTGATAGCATGACTATAACTGCCGATAAAAAGGACTATGAAGGCCGTTTAGACAGCGAGCAATTAGCCTGGTTGCAACAAGACCTGTCACGCACCGCTCGTTCTACACCCATTGTTGTCACACTACATATGCCCTTATTAAGCAATTTATTTTCAGCAACTGAGGGTAACATCGAAGGCTCACCAGCAAACCGCGTTATGGTTGATAATGTTGCGATATTGGAGTTATTCGCGCAACACAATTTATTGCTTGTTTTACAAGGTCATTTGCATGTTGCTGAAGTGATTCGTTGGCGTAATACCACTTTTATTACGGGTGGCGCGATTTGTGGTCGTTGGTGGAAGGGGTCGAGAATGGGTACGGAAGAAGGGTTTTATATCATTGATCTCAATGACAATAAAATTGATTGGCAGTATGTTGATTATGGCTGGGATATAAGTGCTTAGTGGAGAAGGTGAATGCAGTCTTACTTGAATCGTGTATTAACATGTTCGTGCCTCGTGTTACTTTTACTAACAAGTGGTTTGGCTTTAGCCGCCAAAGAAAAGCCTTTTCTCTGGCGTGTAACATCAGCCAATGCCACGGTCTACTTACTAGGCTCACTGCACGCAGCGACGATAGATATGTATCCCTTGCCAGCACCTTTATATACAGCCTTTGATGAAGCCAACTATCTTGTGGTTGAGATTGATATCAATAAAGTTGATGCGCAAGCGCAATTCAGCGCAATACAAAAATACGGTATGTATACCGATGGCAGCCGTATTGATCAGCATTTATCCAATGATTCATGGCAGAAGTTAAAAACCTATATTCAAGCGCGACAGATGTCCGAAACCTTTATTCAGGGTATGAAACCGTGGTTAGTTAATCTTACTATAACAGTGGCTGAATTATCGCGATTAGGTTATGACACGTCATTGGGTATTGATCAGCATTTTCTCAATCGCGCTAAAAACAAACCCGTTCTCGAACTTGAGACCTTAGATGGCCAGATGAAAATATTAAGTGGCGCCAGTGAAAAACAACAAGAAATAGATCTTGTTGTTACACTTGATAACCTTGCTGATATGAGCGAGATGATGGTGACTATGCGTACGCTATGGCAACAAGGTGATGCGCAAGGCTTATATCAGGCAATGGAAATTGATGCGAAAAAATACCCAGGCTTTAAAAAACAATGGGAAGCGTTATTGGATACGCGAAATATTTCTATGGCTAAAAAGATAAAAAGTTATATGGTCAGTGACGCAACTTATTTTGTGATTGTCGGTGCATTGCATCTTGGCGGAAAAAATGGTTTATTAAACTTGCTCAGAAAGAAAAATTATAAAGTGAAGAAAGTATTAAAGTAATGCGTTTTTAATTACTCTTTTACTCCTTTCTTAGGAAGATTCTCATTAGAAAAATATTGGCGGGTAATTTTAAATACAATAGGACTCAATATCATTAGAGCAATTAAATTTGGTATGGCCATTAAGCCATTCATTACATCAGAAAATACCCAAACAATTTTTAAGCTGCCAATAGCGCCGAGTGGGATCATAACTACCCAAAGTAGGCGATAAGCAAAAATTATTTTTTGGCCAAATAAATACTCAGCACAACGTTCACCGTAATAACTCCAGCCAAGCAATGTCGTAAAAGCAAATATGATCAACCCGATGGCGATAATATTGCTACCAATATCACCTAACACGCTGTTGAATGCCAAGTTAGACAAGGCATGACCATTCTCACCCGATGTCCAAACGCCCGTCAGTAAAATGACAAAGGCTGTCATAGTACATATCAATAATGTATCGATAAACGTGCCGAGTATGCCAATAAAACCTTGCTTAACAGGACTATTGGTTTTTGCGGCGGCATGTGCGATAGAACCGCTACCTAAACCGGCTTCGTTGGAAAAAATACCACGTGCCACACCAAAACGAATGGCAGCCCACACTGCCGCACCAGCAAACCCTCCTGTCGCCGCCGCACCGTTAAAGGCAGAATCAATAATGAGTACGAATACCTGGGGAATATTTTGCCAATGGTTAGTAATAACAATGACACAGCAGACGATATAGGCGATAGCCATAAAAGGCACTAATTTTGCCGCAACGGCAGCAATACGTTTGATACCACCTATAATGACAAACCCAACCAAGGCAGCCAACACGAGTCCAGTCAGCCACGCTGGCAGGTTAAATGATGACTCCATAGCATCGGCAACTGAGTTGGCTTGCACCATATTGCCGATACCAAGACCGGCGATAGCGCCAAAGCTTGCATAGGCAATGGCCAACCAATGCCAGCGTTTGTGCAAGCCATTTTTGATGTAATACATAGGGCCGCCCACGTGTTTACCATTGGCTCCCAATTCACGGAAATGAACGGCAAGCAAGACTTCAGAGTATTTAGTGGCCATACCAAATAAAGCGGTAATCCACATCCAGAAAATAGCACCTGGGCCGCCAAGCGCAATGGCTGTGGCGACACCAACAATATTGCCGGTACCCACTGTTGCTGAAAGGGTAGTCATTAAGGCTTGGAACGGAGTGACGTCCCCTGGTGCAGTGGTTTTTGCACCACGTATTAATAAGCTAATACCATAAGGTAATTTACGCCACGGCATAAAGCGTAAACCAAACATAAGGTAGACACCGACACCGAGCAACAAAGTAATTAGTACAGGGATGACTAGGCCGCCATCGCCTAAGGGGATGCCTGCCCAAATATAATCACTTAGCGTAGCAAAAAAGCTTTCTAGTGGATCGAGTAGTACTTTTATAGAGTCCATAGCCTATGGGTGGGTATTATTGTTTGTCGCACCCTAGCACACATTATGTAGTACTTTCCTGCACAATTGATCTTGACGCACCTTTGAGTGAGTTGCCCAGTTAACAGCAGGCTAGTCAGCATAGTGCGGGTTATCTGGGTGCCAATGACAATCGGTAGTATGATCGACAACAAGACCTGTTGCTTGCAAGTAGGCATAGAGTATGGTGCTGCCGACAAACTTGAAGCCGTATTTTTTCAGTTGTTTCGAGAGCTGGTCACTGATTTCACTGGTTGCAGGTACCTGCGTGATATCGCGCCAGTGATTTATGATGGGCGTGTCATCCACCATCTGCCAAATATAGCGGTTAAATGAACCGAATTCAGCTTGAATCGATTGAAATGCGACAGCATTGCTGCGAACAGAATAGACCTTTAAACGATTACGAATAATACCGGGGTCTTTTAATAGCTTTTCGAGATAGGCATCGGTCAAGTTCACGCAGCGCTCAACATCGAAGTGGTGGAATACCTCACGATAACGTTCACGCTTTTGCAGCACGGTGTCCCAGCTCAAACCCGCTTGCGCGCCTTCTAAGCACAATAGCTCGAAATGATCCGCCTCGTGTTTTACCGGCTTACCCCATTCTTTGTCATGGTAGTCAATGTAATAGGGTGGTTTACCTTCTGCCCAAGCACAGCGTTTTTTATTTGCATTCGTTGCCATCGATTCTCCGTAGAGGCTGCTTGTCCAGTTCAAGTGTTTTATAATGGGGCATTATCTCTTTCTTGGTTAGCTATGAACACTGTTATCGTTGCTTTCTACCATTTTACCGCGCTTGATGATTACCGTGAGCTTAAATCGCCATTATTGCAACTGTGTCAATCACAGGGAATAAAGGGCAGTATTTTACTTGCCTCAGAAGGGATTAACGGTACAGTCTCAGGGTGTCGTAATGGGGTTGACTCTTTGCTTGATTGGTTTGGTCGTGATGATCGCTTCGACGGCATTAGCTTAAAAGAGTCTTATAATAACGATCAGCCTTTCTATCGAATGAAAGTGAAATTAAAAAAAGAGATCGTGACCATGGGTGTGCCGGATGTTTCACCTGTCAAACAAGTGGGCACTTATGTGAGTCCTGAGCAATGGAATGATGTGATTAGTGATCCTGAAGTGCTCGTGATCGACACACGTAATGACTATGAAGTGGCTGTCGGGAAGTTTGCCAATGCCGTAGACCCGAAAACTGAAACCTTCCGCCAGTTCCCTGATTACGTTAAACAAAATATCGACGCCAAGAAATATAAAAAAGTTGCTATGTACTGCACTGGTGGTATCCGCTGTGAAAAGGCAAGTGCATATATGTTAAGCCAAGGCTTTGATGAAGTTTATCATCTGCAAGGTGGTGTTCTTAAATACCTTGAGACAGTGCCGCAAGAAAAAAGTCTTTGGCAGGGTGAGTGTTTTGTTTTTGATAATCGCGTAACGGTTAATCATGGGCTTGAAGCGGGTAGTTATGATCAGTGCTATGGCTGTCGCCGACCTGTTTCAGAGCAAGATATGCAATCACCTCATTATGTCAAAGGTGTGTCTTGTCCATATTGTTATAACGCATTAAGTGACGCACAAAAATCCCGCTTTCAGGAGCGACAGCGTCAGATTGAACTTGCCAAGGCTCGTGGTGAAACGCATATTGGTGATAAAAAAATAGTTAGTGGTGACAAACGGTGAAGTTTAAATTGTGGCGTTATCGGTTTGAGTTTACTCCGGTATAGAGGGTAGTTATGGTTGGCAACTGTTATGCAAATCATTAAATTCTATTATTTTAATTAATTAGAATTTTAAATTAAGCCAGTAAAATATTTGCCGCTATAATCACTAAGCGAACGAGAAATAGTATATTCCCTTTGCCTAAATCGGGATGAATATCACTGAAGTACTCGGTTTAACTAGCGTAATTAAAATAGAAATAGTTTGTATCAGGTCTTCTGGCTGGAAGAATAAGGAATGGCAGACATATTGCTAGGAAAGCAATGTGGTTTTCTAACACGTACCATCATGGATGAGGATACTGTCATGAAAAAGCTATTTTTGATACTCTTTTTTACCCTTTACGCAAGCGGCGCTAGCAGCAGTGATATGCCACCAGGTGTTATGGTAGCTAGTCTTGAAGAACCCACCCATTGCCCGGCAATTTTTATTGAAACCGACGATGATGGTTTGGCCATTAAAATCGAACTTCAAGATCAGTGGGGTTACCGTACGAGTAACGCCCCAGATGAGATGACCCGCAATCTGGTGCAAATGTGGTATATGCGTAAAATTATGGCATACCGGCCGACCGTGTATATGAACGGTGCGTGGATCGATGGAAGCCCTTGTGACGCTTGATTAGCCTGAAAATCGCTATTATTGTCGTAACAGTAGCGTATACGTGAAACTTTTATCTGGCGTGATTGTAATGATCACATCTGGTCAAGATAACTGTATTCGTAGGTCTGATATTATTATTAGCCTAGTTCACTGTCTGTCGTTATTGATGTACCGCTTAATTTTTTACTATAGCTGATAACAAGGCTCGCCAGCCCAAGCAACAATATTCCCGCACAAATATAAATAATTCGCTCGCTATCCATTGTTTTTGTATCAACAGTTAGTACACGAGTAAGCGCAGTAATTGCGATATAGACAAGAAAGTTAACGGGAAATTTTTTTGTTTGGAAATAAATGCCAATCATGGCGCCCAGTTCCAGATAGATAAACAACAGAAATATATCTTCAAGCCTTGACTGCCACTTGCCATCATGCGGATATAAAAATGAACGGCTGACCAAACAATCGTCGCGCCGGTCACAAACAGAGCAATATAGTGAAACAGTTTAACCAAAGCGTTGCCTGTTTGGCGTACGCAAGCAGCCATATGGCAAGCTCTCTTGTTATGGGTAGGCTGTTATACGGCTATAGTGTACTAATTTGATGATAGATTAAAGTCTCTCTATGCAATTTTAGACTAAATAATTGATCCAACTAGGCTACGTTAATCAATTTTAAAGGGGTGTCTTCAAACCATGTCAAAACAAACACTAAACCTTAGCGATGAACTCTACCATTATATTTTATCAGTATCGTTACGTGAATCCAGAGAGCTTAAAGCGCTACGTTTGGAAACTGATAAAGAGCCAATGGCAAGGATGCAAATTTCTCCCGAGCAAGGTCAATTTATGGCCTTACTAATAAAGTTGATCAATGCAAAAAAAATTATTGAAATTGGCACATTTACTGGGTATAGCAGTCTTGCTATGGCGCAGGCTTGTGCTGACGATGCAAAAATTATTGCCTGCGATGTCAGTGAAAAATGGACATCTGTAGCACGTCGCTATTGGGAGAAGGCCGGTGTTAGTCACAAAATCGATTTGTGTTTAGCGCCAGCTATAGAGACTTTAGACACTTTACTTGATAGCGGAAACGAGGCGAGTTTTGATTTTATATTTATTGATGCAGACAAAATTAATTATCAAGCTTATTTTGAAAAGAGCCTGGTATTAATTCGTCCAGGTGGATTGATCGCAATTGATAATGTGCTCTGGGGCGGTTCGGTGATAGAACAAGATAAAATAGATGACGATACCGTGGCAATACGGCAGTTTAATAAAAGGCTCGCTACAGATAGTCGCGTTGATATTAGCCTGGTACCAATTGCCGATGGTCTTACACTAGCGAGAAAGCATTGAACATTCTATGCTCGGATTATAAGTCAGAAATGTCCTCTATACTGGGAAAAATCTAATTTTAGGAGCAATGTATACAGTTATTTACTGTTTATTTTTTAATTATAGAGGTATACACTCAGTTTCGACGTATCAATACTGACAACGGAGATAATGGTTATGAATGCAATCGCACAATATACAGCACCGATAGGGCGAGTACTGATATCGTTGATCTTTATTATGGCTGGCTTTAGTAAAATTACGGGTTATGCAGGAACAGTCGGTTACATGGAGTCTCAAGGGGTTCCGGGGGCATTATTACCCGTAGTGATAGCGACCGAACTCGGTTTAGGGATCTTAGTGCTGATTGGCTGGCAAACGCGCATTGCAGCTTTTTTATTAGCAGGTTTTACTGTATTAACCGCACTCTTTTTTCACGCCGATTTTGGCGATCAAACACAATCAATCATGTTTATGAAGAATATCGCGATTGCGGGTGGTTTATTGTTTTTGGTGGCGCATGGTGCTGGGATATTATCCGTAGATAATCGCCAGCGAGCGCATGGCGATTCAATCACTGGCGCAATATAAATAATTAGCGAGCATTATTTTCAGAAAGCAACATGCGATAATACGCAACGCTGTGACCGGTCGGTTCGCCGACTGGTTCGTGGTGTGCCTACTGCTGATGGCGCAGGGGTTAAATTAACACGGTTAATTGGTAGTTCAGAATTGGATATGCTGGATCCGTTCTTACTGCTTGATCGTTTTGAATCGGATCAACCGGATGACTATATCGCTGGTTTCCCGCCACATCCGCATCGTGGCTTTGAAACAGTGACGTATATGTTAGAAGGGCGGATGCGTCATCGTGATAGCGCAGGCCATGAAGGTGTTATTACAAGCGGTGGTGTGCAATGGATGAGCGCAGCAAAAGGCATTATTCATTCTGAGATGCCAGAACAGGAGGCAGGATTGATGTCTGGCCTTCAATTGTGGGTCAATTTACCTTCTCATAAAAAAATGGCAGAGCCTGAGTATCATGAATATTCCTCGCAAACAATTCCGTTAGAGCAACGTGACAGTGGTTGCCAACTTAAAGTCATTGCGGGTCGCACGAGTCAAGGCACTGAAGGGCCCGTAATTGGTCGTGCCGTAGATCCATTTTATTTTGATGTGTCATTAAACGGTAATGGGTGTTTTATTGAACCGATACCACGTTCTCATAGCGCATTTATTTATGTGCTTGAGGGTAACGTAACAGTGCTTGGTGAACGCAGCGAACAAGACACTGCAGTAGCTAAAGATGAGTTGGCCATACTGCAAGACGGATATCGTGTACAAATTATCAGTGAACCACCCGGTGCGCGTTTTATTTTAGTGGCGGGAAAACCACTTAATGAGCCTGTCGCACGACGTGGCCCGTTTGTAATGAATACGGAGGCTGAATTGAAACAGGCATTTCAAGACTATTCATCGGGACAATTTTAGTTTTGTTACTATTTGTACAGTTAGGAGTGTTAAGTTCAACATGGGTTTATTGGTTAATGGTCAATGGCACGATAAATGGTATGACACCAAAGAGAGCGAAGGGAAATTTATGCGCTCTAAAGCCCAGTTTCGAAATTGGGTGACGCAAGATGGCTCAGCAGGGCCTTCTGGAAAAACAGGGTTTCAGGCGGAAGCAGGGCGCTATCATTTATATGTTTCCTACGCTTGCCCCTGGGCACATCGAACACTGATATTTCGTAAGCTAAAAGGCCTGGAAGGCATGGTTTCGCTTTCTGTTGTGAACTGGTTTATGGGGTCTCATGGTTGGACCTTTGAAGCTGATAAAGGCGTGATTGCCGATACGGTAAACAATGCACACTACTATCACGAAATCTATACTCAAGCGGACAAGCACTATAGCGGTCGAGTAACGGTGCCGGTATTATGGGACAAACAGACCAATACCATTGTTTCCAATGAATCATCGGAAATCATTCGTATGTTTAACAGCGCCTTTGATAATGTTGGCGCAACACCGGGTGATTATTGTCCCATCGCCTTACGTGATGAAATAGACACTATCAATACGCGTATCTACGATACTTTAAATAATGGTGTCTATAAAGTAGGTTTTTCTACAATGCAGCAAGCGTACGAGGAAGCGGTTTATCCGTTATTCGAAACACTTGATTGGCTTGAAGACAAGCTTGGTAAACGACGCTATTTATTGGGCGATACAATAACCGAAGCCGATTGGCGTTTATTTACAACTTTAGTACGATTTGATGCCGTCTATTACAATCATTTTAAATGCAATATCCGGCGCATTATCGATTACCCAAACCTTTGGGGATACTTAAGAGACCTCTATCAGCACCCAGGCGTGGCTGAAACGGTGCATATGGAGCATATTAAAAACCACTATTATGGGAGCCACCAATCTGTCAACCCTACGCGCATAGTACCGGCAGGTCCTGAGATCGATTTTTTAGCACCTCATAGCCGCAAATAAAAGTTAGGGTGCCACTGTGGTAACTACAAGTTCAACACAGGTGCGTTCATGCTGCGAATAACGATGCGTCGATATGTTCGCTGCAACTACCGCGAGAGCGGTTTAGTCCGGTAGGCGATAGCAGTCGATCGCATTAGGTAACGCCGACATTCAAAATATTTCCATCCGTTCCGCGAGAAAATCGACGAACGCGCGAACCTTTGGTGCTAACTGTCGGTTATGCGCGAAAACGGCATGGATCGGTGTGCTGTGAGGCATCACGGGGAAACCCTCAAGTATCGGTACGAGATGCCCCTGTTTGAGTTCGGTACGCATCATCCAGGTCGGGATCTTGATGATCCCGAGACCGTCTATCGCAGCATTGCGCAAGAAAACCAGTCCATTCACATTTAGTCGCCCCGAAATGAGTACGTCGATCGCGCCTTCCGGTGATTCGAACCCCCAGTAATTCTTGCCTGGCTTAGTTCGGAAAGAAAGACAACTGTGTGATGATAGATCGTTCGGGTGCGTCGGCGTACCGTGCCTCTCTAAATATCCAGGGCTCGCGCAAACGAGTGATTGACTGATGGCGATCTTGCGCGCGACTAGGCTGGAATCGTCGAGATGGCCGACGCGTATTGCAAGATCGAGCCCTCCGTGCACGAGGTCTTGCAAGCCAGCACTCATGTGCAGCCGAACCTGCACCTCGGGGTAGCCGTTCAAAAATTCCGACAAGATCGGCTCGATAAACGCGAGGGCAAAATCTGCTTCAACCGTTATGTGCAGAGTGCCTGACGGTGTGTCTGTGAGCCGGGTTACCGCCAGTCGCGCTGCTTCAAGATCCCCAACAATTCGATGAGCATACTGAAAGTAGATCTCGCCGACTTCAGTGAGACTTTGTCGACGAGTGGTCCGCTGAAACAGACGACCTCCGAGCTCGCCCTCCAATTGGGAGACCTGGCGAGACACCGCAGACGGCGTGAGACCCAGAAACCGAGCAGCGGCTGAAAAACTCCCTTCCTCAACCACCCGCACAAACAGTTGTGTGTTCGACAGCTTGCTCATTCGTGAATTATACGCACAAATCCTATGTCCCAAAACCTGTTTTTCAACAAACGGAAATAGATCATGATTTGATCACTTTATTTTCTACGGAGATTCTCATGTCAAAAACCATTCTTATCACCGGCGCATCCACCGGTTTCGGCCGCGACACCGCCGAAACCCTCGCGCAAAACGGCTACAACGTGTTCGCCTCTATGCGCGACCCACTGAATAAAAATAGTGAGCATGCTGAGGCGCTGCAAGCTAAAGGCATTAGCACGGTTGAACTCGATGTAACCGATACCAACTCGGTCGATCGAGCTGTCGACATTGTGGTTGCGAAGGCTGGTCGCATCGACGTCCTGATCAACAACGCCGGAGTCGCATCGGCTGGTGTAACGGAGGCGTTTACGCCCGAACAGGTCACCGCATTATTCGACGTCAACGTTATTGGCCTGCACCGAGTCACTCGTAAGGTACTACCGACCCTTCGGAGCCAAAAGGACGGACTGATTATCAATATCGGTTCGATCCTCGGCCGTGTCACCTTTCCCTTCTTTGGGATCTATGGAGCGAGCAAGTTCGCCGTTGAGGCGTTGACCGACAGCTTACGTTATGAGGTCTCTCAACTTGGCATTGACGTCGCACTGGTGCAGCCAAGCGCGTATCCGACGCAAATGTACAGCAGTGCCGCTCAGCCCGCAGACGTTGCGCGCGCCGCGGAGTACGGCGCGACCGGAGAGATTCCCGCCGCCATGTTCAAGCAGTTTATGTCGATGTTCGAATCGGCGGACTCACCCAACCTACACGATGTTGCCGAAGCAATCGTACGGCTGATCGACACTCCTAAAGGACAGCGTTCAGCGCGCACGGTAGTCGGTACCAGTTTCGGTGCAGACACCGTGAACGACGCAACGGCACCTGTTCAGGCAGCCACAGTAAAAGCACTCGGCCTTGATAACCTCGATACCGTGAAAACAGCTTGATACCACAGTTCGAGTCGGCGTGCCGGCTCGGTACTGTTTCTTAACAACAGACAGAGGAAAAACAATGCCTCTCATACAAATAAATGTTTTTGAAAATGAGCTTAGTCAGGAACAATCCAAGGACCTCATCAACAAGATCACGGATGTTGTCACCGAAGTCACCAGTGAAAAATTACGCGAAGTAACCTGGGTGATCGTTAACGAAGTCAAAGACGGTCATTGGGGCGTAGGCGGTAACCCGCTCAGTCTTAATGACGTCAAGAAACTCATGGCCAGTGATTAAATGTTGTTTGTTGGCCCAACCCACGAACGGAGAAATTTACAATGGCATCTTTCGCTGACCGCCAAGGGCAACCAAAGAGGTGTGGCTCGTGCATTCGCAGTGCCGATTAGTTAGCAGAATCTTTAGTAGGGCTGCTATCATCTCTATGTTCCCTACGCTTACCCCTGGGCACATCGAACACTGATCTTTCGTAAGCTAAGTAGCGCCACTTGCCTAATTTATGCACTTTCTGATTGATTCATAAACTCGTTAGGTTATGATTTAAAGGTTTTATTGCGTCGAGCTAGCGCCTAATTTTTCCATTTCGTGATGTAGCTGGCGCTGATTCAGTTGTGTTGATGGCAGTTTCAATAATGCTTGGGTTCGTAATGTAACCTCATTAATCGTAGACCTAAATGCCTTAGCGATTGC
>JAESQP010000102.1 GCA_016765075.1 Gammaproteobacteria bacterium | reverse complement strand
GTGTAGCGTATGAATGGGCATTCTACACATAGGGCGCAATGTACGTATCAATACGATTGGGGCTTGCACAGATGCAGCTTAAGCTTGGCGCGAGCCAAACAATACGTTACCAATACGAAGATGTGTACTGCCTTCAGCAATGGCGGCAACATAATCATTCGACATGCCCATTGACAGGGTGTCGAGCACGAGCCCGTTGTTGTGCAGGTCATCGCGTAGCTGACGTAAGCGCGCAAAGGTTTGCCTTTGTTTTATAAAATCAGTCTCTTGTTGTGGTAGCGCCATCAGTCCGCGTAGTTGCAGATTCGGTAAGGTAGCAATTTCTTGCGCCAGCGCCAGCGCATTGCTTTCATTGACGCCGCCCTTACTATCTTCTTGGTTAAGGTTGATTTGTAAGCAAATATTAAGGGGTGGTGCATTGTTGCCGCGTTGATCGTTGAGGCGTCTAGCGATTTTTATGCGATCAATGCTGTGCACCCAGGAAAAATGTTGGGCAATGGCGGCGGTTTTATTTGATTGAATGCGGCCAATGTAATGCCACACAATATTTAGTTTGGTGAGCTGTTGTTGCTTTGCTAATGCCTCATGGAGGTAGCTTTCACCAAATTGGCGTTGGCCAAGCTCATAAAGCTGTGCAATGTCTGACGTGCTATGACCTTTGCTGACGGCAAGCAAGCAGACTGTGCCTGGCTCGCGCTCATAGTGCTGACAGGCTTCATGGATATTGCGAGTTATCGCTTTATAGCGAGAGTCGATAGTATTCATGTTGAATGCTGGGCAGTGTGTTTTATTTTATAATCCAGGGTTAAAGGGTGCCTCCCTAGGTGTACTTACGGCTCACGCCTTTTGGCTGTATGCTTTAGGTCTCGCAGAGGTCGTAAGTACACCTAGGGGTGTGTTTACGTTACACCAAGACCGTAAAATCAAGCTGATCTTGATGCTGCCGCTAATTTGTCCAAGATACAATTATCATATACGACTAGTTTAAACCGATTCATCAGGAGTATTCAGTGGATATTTCAGAACTACTTGCTTTTAGTGTTAAAAACTCCGCCTCTGACTTGCACATCTCGGCAGGCTTACCACCAATGATTCGTGTCGATGGCGATGTTCGTCGCATCAATGTGCCTGAGCTGGACCACAAAACTGTTCAGTCGATGATGTACGACATTATGAATGACCGTCAGCGCAAAGACTTTGAAGAGTTTTTAGAGACCGATTTCTCTTTTGAAATTCCTGGTCTTGCGCGTTTTCGTGTTAATGCCTTCACTCAGGCACGTGGTATGGGTGGTGTATTTCGTACTATTCCATCCAATATTTTGAGTTTAGAAGAGTTAGGTTGCCCTCCAATCTTTAAGAAAATTGCAAAAAACCCGCGTGGCTTAATTTTGGTTACCGGGCCAACCGGTTCGGGTAAATCGACGACGCTTGCGGCAATGGTAGACTATCTTAATGGCGAAGAGTTTGGTCATATTCTGACCATTGAAGATCCTATCGAATTTGTTCATCAGAGCAAGAAATGTTTGATCAACCAACGCGAAGTGCATCGCGATACCCTTGGTTTTAACGAAGCACTGCGTTCAGCATTGCGTGAAGACCCTGACATTATTCTGGTGGGTGAAATGCGTGACCAAGAAACCATTCGTCTTGCCCTCACTGCTGCTGAAACAGGCCATTTAGTCTTTGGTACTTTACATACTAGCTCTGCTGCAAAAACGATTGACCGTATTATTGACGTGTTTCCTGCCGCGGAAAAGGCCATGACGCGCTCAATGTTATCGGAATCACTACGCGCAGTGATTTCACAAACCTTATTGAAGCGTGTTGGCGGTGGTCGCATCGCTGCACATGAAATTATGTTGGCTACGCCAGCCATTCGTAACTTGATTCGCGAAGACAAGGTGCCACAGATGTATTCTGCTATTCAGACTGGCCAGGCGGTGGGTATGCAAACACTGGATCAATGTTTGCAAGATATGGTGCGAAAAAGCTTGGTGAATAAAGTCGAAGCACGTGGCAAGGCGACTAATGTAGATTTGTTTAATTAAATCTGCATGGTGGCAAGGCTGGATTAAGTCTTGCTGCCCAATATTTTTTTATTTCCCTCTACACATCTTATCGTAGTGAAATAATTTTCCAGCCATGCGTTTGCGCATGGCGCGTCAGCGCTGCGTCAGCATCGACAGCGACAGGGTGATCGACTCTCTGTAACAGCGGCAGATCATTATGCGAGTCGGAATAAAAAGTGCTACCGTTAAGATCGTGATGATTCTTCGTTAGCCATTCATTAAGCCGTGTCACTTTGCCTTCGCGAAAGCAGGGCGTGCCCTGGTAGTTACCACTAAATTCACCCTCTATTTCTTCAGACTCAGTCGCAATCAACGTATCAATGCCGAACGCCTTGGCGATAGGCGCCGTCACGAACCGGTTGGTCGCCGTAATGATAAGCAGGGTATCGCCTGCATCACGGTGTTGTTTGATCAATTGTTTAGACTTATCAAGCATGATGGCTTCGATTTTTTCAGCCATAAATTGTCGGTGCCACTGATCAAGCGTTGCCCGGGGGTGTTGCGTTAAAGGCGCGAGCTGAAAGGCAAGAAAAGCGTCTATATCCAAGGTACCATTTTTATAGTCTTGGTAAAAACGCTGATTTTCGCGCTCATGGGTGCCGCTATCGACAACGCCTAGTTCAATGAGAAATTGCCCCCACAAATAGTCACTGTCGCCAGCAAGGAGGGTGTTGTCCAGGTCAAATAAAGCGAGGGCCATATTTTGTGGTGTTTGTTCTGTGAGCCAGTAGGTGCCTGAGGTTAAAAGTATTTTGGCAGGGAATATTTGCTGCCCCCTCAAGTCTGTGCCATTCTATCATGCAAGATAATATTGTGATGTTCTACCATGATTGATAAGGATGGTTTTCGCTATAACGTTGGGATAATACTGGCAAACGATAAGGGAAAGCTGTTTTGGGGGCGTCGCATCGGCCAAGATGCGTGGCAGTTCCCGCAGGGCGGCATGCACCCTAATGAGACGCACGAGCAGGCGATGTATCGTGAGCTCGATGAAGAGACTGGTTTACAGCCCAAACATGTTGAAATTCTTGGTTATACCAGGGATTGGCTGCGCTATCGCCTGCCACAACGCTTAATTCGTCACGACAAAAAACCGATTTGCGTTGGTCAACGGCAGATTTGGTACTTACTTCGTTTTGTTGGCAGCGAAGATGATTTTTGTCTCGATACCAGTGATAAACCTGAATTTGATGGTTGGCGTTGGGTGCATTATTGGTATCCAATGGGTCAGGTCGTGCCATTTAAACGCAAGGTCTATAGGCAAGCGCTGAGCCAGCTACAGCGATGTTTAACTGATGGTGATGAAAAGCTGGCTATTGCAGACCTAGGCTCCTGACTAAAGCGTTTTTATCAATACCTTGGCATTACGTTGATAATTGTAGAGTCCGCGCCGTTTCCTCGGCAGTTTTTCCATGCTGGTTGTGCGAAAGCCGTGTTCGCGAAACCAATGACTGGTCTGGGTGGTGAGCAAAAATAATTGTTTTATTGCTTGCTCACGCGCCTTTTTTTCCATTGCTTTCAATAATTGAGCGCCATAGCCCATATCACGATATTCTGGGTGTACAGCGAGGCAGGCGAGCTCAGCCATCTGTTTGTTGGGCGACGGGTAAAGCGCTGTACAGGCAATGATGGCACCATCACGCTCGACGACGTGGAAACGTGCTATTTCGTTTTCCAGTTGATCACGCGAGCGTCGCACGAGTATGCCCTGGGCTTCCAAAGGCTCGATAAGTGTGACGATGCCAGCGATATCGTTATCTGTTGCAGGGCGCATACCTTGGTACAGATCAGCACTAATCAGGCTACCAATGCCATCACGGGAAAACAGCTCAAGTAGTAGGGCGCCATTAATTTCATGGCTGACGATATGACAACGTTGCACACCACGCTTACAGACGCTTATTGCCAGTTCTAGCGTATGTTTGCTCTGGTCAGAGAGCTTACGCTGGCTTGCTAGCAAGCTTTCGGCCTCTGTCAGGTTGAGTTGCGGTATCAAACAACGGCGACCATCGAGGATGCCGCGTTCTTCATTGAGTATCACTAGCTTGTCAGCACTCAGCGCGCTGGCGCAGGCTGCTGCGACTTCATGTGCAGTGAGATTAAACACTTCGCCACTGGATGAATAGCCCAGGGCAGGTATCAGTACAATGGTGTTGAGATCTAATTGTTGGCGTATCGCCTGGGCATCAACCCGACGCACTTCACCGGTAAAGAGATAATCAACGCCATCACGCACGCCAACAGGTTTGGCAGTAATGAAATTGCCGGAGACAACACGAATAGTGGTGCCTGGCATTGGTGATTCAGTCAAACCCATAGCCAGTTGTGCTTCGATATCGATACGAATACTGCTGGCAGCATCTTTGACGCACTGCATAGCGTTGGCATCAGTGATACGTTTACCATCGATATACTGGATAGTAGCCCCTTGCTGCGCCAAACGCCGTTCGATCTGTGGCCGAGCGCCAGGTACGAGTACCAGCTTGATACCTAAACCCTGTAATAGAGCGATATCGTGTATGAGATGACTGACATTGTTGGCCTCGATGGCATCACCACTTAGCGTAATGACGAAAGTCTTGCCAGCAAACGCATGGATATAGGGCGTGGCGTGGCGTAGCCAGCGTACAAACTGTTGTGGTTGTTCAATTGACACAGTGTTCCTCGATGTGTGTTTGTGCCCCAAGAGCCTGCCCCCGCGAAAGCGTGGGGGCATGTTAGCGTTGCGAAATTCTTAATTTTGCCTATAATTAGCTCTGATAAACAAGCTTATTGAGGCTGACTGGCTCAGTTTAGTGATAAAAGCCAGTCTATGGCCAGCCATTTTGATTAGTAATTTTGAATATAGGGGATAATAATGTCAGATAAACATCCACAAGCAGCAGAAATTATATTCACCGGTTTAGTGTTGCTTGGTTGCATTATCGCAACCGTTTTATTAATGGTTAAGCACGCCTAATCCGTTATTCAACTGTTGGTTTTTTGCTGCCAGTTGTTAAGGAGTCTCTGATCTATTCATGAACTCGTATCTTATGTCTGAACCCTATCGTATAAAGGGCAGCTTCTGCGTTGCTAATTTTGGCAATAGCCCCGCTATTGTCTGCGATTTGCGCCTTGAATCTGCCCTTTATTTGCGATAGGGTTCAGGCACAATCTACTTCGTTCAGAATAAATCAGAGGCTCCTTGAGTATTTTTGTTTAGCCAGCTGATTGCGTATGAATAGCACTTGGTTGGCTTGGCAAGCCTCCCGTTTCATCTGGGTCGTATTCAAGCCCTGCTTCCAGATTAGCAAAATCCCATAAATTTTTATCCATCAACTGACTTGGTTGGATATTGCTCAGTGCGCCAAACAGGTTGCTGGGGACTTTGTCGTTTTCCGCTGCCAGCTCTGCGACTAGACGTTTGACACGCTGACGTTTGAGGTTTTCTTGTGAGCCACAAAGATTACAAGGAATAATGGGGTATTGTTGAATCTTAGCGTATTCGATAATGTCCGCTTCTTTGCAATAAGCCAAGGGTCGAATCACGATATTGCGTTTATTGTCCGTTAATAATTTCGGTGGCATTGAACGTATCTGGCCGTTATAAAGCATTGACATCAACATGCTATGGATCAAGTCATCACGATGATGCCCCAGCGCGACTTTATTAAAGCCATTTTCTTGGGCAAAGCGATAAATGTTGCCACGACGCAAACGTGAGCAAAGCGAACAATAGGTTTTACCCGCTGGAATTTTTTCGACGACTACAGAATAAGTATCGCGTTTTTCAATGGTATGGGCAATGTCTTGATCCTTTAACCAGGCACGTAGCCCTTCATCGTTCCAACCGGGTTGCGACTGATCCAGCGTATATGAGTGTAGCGAAAAACGATTTTGTGAATTTTTGCGAATTTCATTAAGCAAATAAAGCAGGGTAAAAGAATCTTTACCACCCGATAAGCAGACCATGACGCGATCACCTTTTTCGATCATCTTGTAATCGGCGATTGCTTTGGTGATGTAATGCAATAATTTTTTTTCGAGTTTTGCCATGGTGTAACAGTCCAGAGGAACTAGCGGCGCGTATAACGGTGTTTGACGCCAGCCGGGAAATAATCAGGATGGCCGTGGGGCCATAGTGTGACATCGATTTTTTGTTGTGCAAGGGGCACATAGGCTTTGAATTCACTATTCAGCCGTTGTAGTTCATTGATTACAGCGGCTTCTATCGTAGCAGTGTTGACATTGTTTTCTGTAATTTGTGGTAGTAACTCAACGGCGAGACAAAGCATTTTATTGAGTTGCCTATCATCAACGGCTGCTAGAACAAACTTACCACTGACCCAAGCGTTTATTGGCGATTGTTCTAACGCAACGCTGATGTTTTCCGGGTAAATGTTTGCGCCAAAATAAGACACAGTGAAATCAGCACGGCCAAAGAGGTAGACAAAGGGCAATTGGCGTGCATTATGAATATCGATTTCGTAGCCGTGAGAATTCGCTATTTTCAGCATGTCATCATAACTAAATATGCCACCTTTATCATTGATGTGGTAGCGTATCAGTGGCACACCATTATCGCCACTGACGACCAACGTGCCCTCGTGCGTTTCAAAGTAACGACTGCTTGGGTCGTATTGCATAAGTGCGGGTAAGCGTGATTCACCAAAGACCTCGCGTGCAGCGTCCGGGTTTTCAGCAAAAAAACGACGTAGACTGATGGACAAAGGCGTTTCATTGCCCAGTACACCAGCATCGGCGGTGCCGTATAAAGAAGCGCTGTCATGGCAGGGTTGTTTTGAGCCAGCGTAATCCATTAATAATTGGCGCCATTCCTCGCTAAAGACTTCGCCAGCAAAAATAAACCGTAGGTGATAGCGTGGCCAATCTATATTTTCGCTGCGACCACGATCAAGCAAGCCCTTGATAAAGGGTGGATAACCCGCCAGTACGGTTTGGTCGAAGTTTGGCGATAGCTCACGGATGATACGAAAAATCTCATCAACATTACTGCCTGGTGTGAGCAAAGTCAGCGCATAGCCCTTTTGTGCGACGAGTCGTACGCAGTTGGCCGTGTAGATACCGCCCACCCAATTACCTAAGGCAAAACAGACAACGACGAGCGTGGAACGGGAATGTGCAGCAAAGCTGTCGTGCAATACCTGTTCGAAGCGCGCTGCGATATCGAGTTCGTGGCGTATGCTGCGCGGCCAAAACATTGGCTGACCGGTTGAGCCGGACGAGACAGCAATCATTTCACATTGATCAAGACGGCCATGACGACAACGCTGAGCCAGTGGGTAAGCGCGCATGTAGTTGTCTTTCGTCATTAACGGTAGCTTGGCAAAGTCGGCGCGGTTATTGATGTTGGCACCAAAGCCTTGTTGGCGCAGCCAATCAGCATAAGCAGGTACGTCAGCAAATGTTTGTTGAAATAAGGATGATAAGTATTCGTCCCCACTGGCTCCTGTTAGCAGTTCGCCAATCGGGGTATCGAAAAAATGTTGGTAGGCTTTGATATGGGAGTTGGCACTCATCATCATGGTCGCGGTTGGTGTCAGGTAGTTTTTACTATTATCAAGCTTTCTTGTAGAGAGGAAAACCATTTCTTATTGGCAGTATTTGTTAAGATTGCGATTATTACTAACACTAAACTGTAAAAATAGACGGATTAATGGATAAGAAACTAAATAAGTATAGCGCGCGTATTACCGAGCCGAAGTCGCAGGGCGCCTCGCAGGCGATGTTATATGGCACTGGCCTGGATGAAAACACCATTCATGCGCCGCAGGTGGGTATTGCCAGCATGTGGTATGAAGGCAATACCTGCAATATGCATTTGCTCGACTTGGCGGCCAAGGTCAAAGAAGGCGTGGTCGCGGCGGGTCTTGTCGGCATGCGTTTTAACACTATCGGTGTCAGTGATGGTATTTCCATGGGCACTGATGGCATGAGTTATTCGCTGCAATCGCGTGACCTCATTGCTGATTCTATCGAAACCGTGATGGCGGCGCAGTGGTATGACGCCAATATCTCGATTCCGGGTTGCGATAAGAATATGCCGGGTTGTGTTATGGCGATGGCGCGTCTCAATCGTCCAGCGTTAATGGTCTACGGTGGTACGATTAAACCGGGTCATTTAAAGCAAAATGGTGAAGTCACTACGCTCGATATTGTCTCGGCATTTCAGAGCTACGGCGAATTTCTTGCTGGCAGCATTGATGAAGAGACACGCCAGAACGTGGTTAAAAATTCTTGCCCTGGTGCCGGTGCCTGCGGCGGTATGTATACCGCTAATACGATGGCATCAGCGATTGAAGCGATGGGCATGTCTTTGCCTTATAGCTCGTCTACACCGGCGGTTGATGCGGGAAAAATTGATGAATGCCTGCGCGCTGGTGCGGCGATTCGTAATCTGCTGGAAAAAGACATCAAGCCACGCGACATTATGACGCGTGCGGCATTTGAAAATGCCATAGTTATTATCATGGCACTGGGTGGTTCGACCAATGCGGTGTTGCATTTGTTAGCCATGGCCAAGGCCGCTGATGTTGAGCTTGTTATTGACGATTTCCAAACGACAAGTGATCGCATTCCGTTTCTGGCCGACCTAAAACCAAGCGGTCGTTATGTGATGGAAGACTTGCATAATGTGGGTGGTACGCCAGCAGTCATGAAGTATTTGCTGGAGCAAGGGCTGATCGATGGCTCTTGCCTGACTGTAACGGGTGAAACCGTTGCCGAGAATTTGGCTGACTTGCCCGCATTGAGTGATGGCCAGGATGTCTTCATGCCATTGGATAAACCGATCAAGAGAAGTGGTCATATTCAGATCCTCAAGGGTAATTTGGCGCCAGGTGGCTCAGTGGCTAAAATTACCGGCAAAGAAGGTCTGCGTTTTAGTGGTCCAGCGAAAGTGTACGATGCTGAAGAAGAGATGCTGTCTGCTTTAGAGCGTAGCGAGATTAACAAGGGTGATGTGGTCATTATTCGTTATGAAGGCCCGACGGGTGGCCCGGGTATGCCGGAAATGTTAACCCCAACATCGGCGATTATGGGTGCAGGTTTGGGTAATGATGTGGCCTTGATTACTGATGGCCGTTTTTCGGGTGGTTCACACGGTTTTATTATTGGCCATGTGGTGCCC
>JAESQP010000101.1 GCA_016765075.1 Gammaproteobacteria bacterium | reverse complement strand
TAGCGATAAATACAAAACAGCTAAAAAGTTTGTCGTTAAAATCGACCAATTACCAAATGCGAGTTCCATCGAATCACTTGCCCCTAATTAGTTGACTGCTGCAACAGCAGCTGTCGATGCCTGTGCAGTTTCTGTGACGGCTGCAGTTTCTGTGATTGCTGGATCGCTATTTGCGTCGGCAACCAATTGATTGCGAAGATAGTTCACCACGTGCCAACGCTCTTTAACAGAAAGGTCATTTGAGCCCAGCCCTTGCGCATTACCCGTTGGGTCGCCGTAAGCAGGCATAACAAAACCACCATAGGTGATCGTTCCCCAAATCCAACCTTCTGTCATGTCTTTTTGTACGTAATCGCCTATTAGCGGTATTGCAAAAATCTTTGCTGAGACGGGTGAAGACTCATCCGCCTTACCCAGCAATCCGTGGCAAGCACCACAGTAAATCTTAAATAACTGCTTGCCTGTCTTGAGTGATTTATCACTCACAGGAATTGGGTTGACCAAGTCTTTTGCTTCTTCACGTGTTGCAACCTGTGTCAGTTCACCACCATAAGGAATTGAATAAGGCACAGAACGCTTAGGAAACGGGTAGGGCGTACCTTCCTGCGGCTTAATACTCGGTTGATTCATCATGTCTTGTGACCAAGGCCAAGCAAAAACCACCATCGGTGCAGCTAATAATACGAGTACGGCTAAGCGCTTCATTTAGAGTGTCCCCTCGCGTACTTCAAGCACACCGTGCTTAGCAAAGACCTCTTTCAATCCTGCTAGGTTACCCTCATCAAGCGTGATCTCAACACCAACCTGATCAACCGTAATCATCTCACTATAAAGTGGGTTACGTTTACGGAATAGGCGTGCTGTTACCATAAAAGAGACAATCGTAAAAATCACACCAGACAAAATCAACATTTCATAGGTCAAAACAATATTTGAAGGCAGAGGAATGACTGGCTTACCACCTTGTGGCTGCACCAAGAAGTTAGCCTGCGCAGAAGCCAAAAACAAAAAACCAGCGATCATACCGAACAAAGCACCCAATAAGGTGAATTTAGGCACGTGCGATTTTCGGTGCTCTAACACTTCATCAATGTCCGGGTGCTCTATTGGCGACAGCACTTCAACATCATCCAGCGTGACACCCGGCACATTCCCTGCCTTGATGTCATTGATCGCTGCAAAGGCGGCATCGAAATCACCAAACAGACCAAGTATACGTCGCTTATTCATGCTAGCCCCCTCCTACATCAGGTTTCGACGCCGGCACTACGCCCGCTGCCCCACCACCGGCATGCGAACCGTGACCAATACCCAGAGCCTCGCGCTTGCGGTGGTAACACATTTCCTTAACCTCATACATCGAGACACAAGGAAACACTTTAACGAATATCAAAAACAACAATCCGAACCAACCAAAACTACCGAAGACAATAGCCCACTGAATCATACTTGGCCACATGACATCAAAGGCAAAAGGATGGTAACCCAGAGACAAAGTAGGCGTCACAATCATCCAGCGTTCCAACCACATTCCCAGGTTAAGTATGAGCGATACCGCCAACATGGTGGGCAAATGCGTACGCAACTTTTCAAACGCCAGCGTAAATGGCATCACCGAACCAATGAACAACATCATCCAGAAATAGGGTGAATACGGTCCAGTGAACTTGGCAATTAACAGCTCTTTATCTACCGCGTTATGTCCGTACCAAATCGAAGCAAACTCAATCAGGTTTAAATACGTCCACACCATTGCGATAGCAAAGGTCAGCTTGCATGTTTTAACCAGAATCGGAATGGTCATATAATCTTCCAAACGGAAGAAATAACGCAGACAAATAAACAGTGTAATAATCGCCGCACAACCAGAATACAAGGCGCCTGCGACAAAGTAAGGCGGGAAGGTCGTGACGTGCCAACCTGGCATGATCGATACTGCAAAGTCAGACGACACAATAGAATGCACCGACACCGCTAGTGGAATCAAGAAGCACGCCATCAATAGATAGGTACGGCGAAAATTACGCCACTGACGGTCATCACCACGCCAGCCTAACGACAATATGGTATACAACTTACGACGCCAGCCGGTGGTGTTATCACGACAAATGGCCAAATCAGGAATCATCCCGATGAACAAAAATAATGCGGATGAGGTTAAATACGTCGCAATCGCAAACGCATCCCACACCAAGGGTGAACGAAAATTAGGCCAGATACCACGGTCACTGTAGTAAGGCAGCACCCAATACATATTCCACATACGGCCAATGTGGATAATCGGGAATAAACCCGCTGTCATCAAAGAGAAAGTGGTCATGGCTTCGGCAAAGCGATAAATCGGTTTGCGCCAATCAGCATGAATAATATGCAAAATCGCTGACAACAATGTGCCGGAGTGGCTCATGCCAATCCAGAAAATGAAGGTGGCGATATACAGATCCCACATATGCGGCCAGTTGAGGTCGCCTGTGCCCATGCCGACATTGTATTGGTAGATTTCTGCGGCAACGGCGCAAGAGATCATGAAAATACAGACGACAATCGCAACCCAGTAAGCCATGCGCGGATTCATCATGCTGCGCATCACATCTTTGTTGATTTGCACCCACGGTAGGTTTTCGTCGATATCTTTCGTTTGCATGGTGTCTTTCGTTTGCATTCGCTTACTCGCTAATCTTGTGTTGCTCTGTTATCTATTAGAGACACTACAACCATTACACTTCGCGCACACGTTCCAAGAACATGACACATGGATCGGTATTGAGCCCTTCCAAAACTCGATAACCCCGTTTGTCTAGATTCATTTTATTTTGGCTCGCCTTGCCCAGTGCAACTTCGTGTTTTTTCCAGGCCTTGGACACCGCACTGTTTTCATCCATCAAATCACCAAAGACAATTGCTTGAGTAGCACAGCTTTGCTGGCATGCAGTTTTAACGTCGCCGTCTAATACGGCACGGTCTTCACGCGCCGCGTCATCTTTTGCTTTACGAATACGCTGCACACAGAAGGTACATTTCTCCATCACACCCTTATCACGCACTGAAATGTCAGGGTTAAGCTGCATTTGCAGAGGCTCTGGCCATGACTCTTCGTAGTAAGAGAAAAAGTTAAAATAGCGTAAACGGTAGGGACAGTTATTAGAGCAATAGCGTGAACCGATACAACGGTTGTAAACCTGAGCATTCAAGCCATCAGGAGTATGATAGGTCGCCGACACAGGGCACACTGGCTCACAGGTCGCTGCATTACACTGTTGACAATTCATCGGCAAAAAGCTGTCGCCATGAATTTGATATTCACTGACCTTATCTTCACCTAAATCAGGCTCATCCCAATAACGTTCGATACGCAACCAGTGCATACCCTGACCCTTAGCGAACTTCTCTTCGCCAACAACAGCAAGGTTGTTTTCGGCATAACAGGCCACAGAGCAGGCATTGCAACCTGTGCACTTATCAAGATCTATGGCCATACCCCACATGTGCTCATACTCGTGGTAACCGCCTTCTTCGTGACCACGGCGATACTTTGACCAATTTTCTAGGATATTTTCTAACGACATAAATAG
>JAESQP010000100.1 GCA_016765075.1 Gammaproteobacteria bacterium | reverse complement strand
GGGTGAGAGAGAGTGGGTGAGAGAGTGGGTGAGAGAGTGGGTGAGAGAGTTGAGTGAGAGAGTTGAGGGAGAGGGTATGGGTGAGAGTGGGGTGAGAGGTTTCTTCAACACGTTGAAGACCATATTTACGTAATTTTTCAACCAAGGTCGTGCGCCGTAATTTAAGTCGGTTAGCCGCGTGAGCGACAACACCATCACTATCTTCTAGCGCCTGCAAGATAAAATGACGCTCCATCATATTAAGGTGGGTTTTAAGATCGATACCATTGCGCGGTAGGCGCGGCATTTCATTATCGTCAATCGTAATGGTGTCAGGTTCGCTAGAGCTAACAGCAACGGGTGGTGAAATCTCAGCAACATGAATACGGAATTTTTCAGGTAAGTCGGCGGTATCGACAACACCAAAAGGATACATAATCACCATACGCTCAACGAGATTTGCTAGTTCGCGGACATTGCCAGGCCATTGGTATTCAGTGAGCGCCATGACTGCCGCAGGCGTTAGTCGTACTGAACCACGTTTTTCATGCTCCAAGCGTGTAATAATTTCATTTATTAGTAACGAAATATCATCTTTACGCTCACGTAATGGCGACATTTCGATAGGAAACACGTTAAGCCGATAATACAAGTCCTCACGAAAGCTACCATCAGTAATGGCCTTGTCAAGATCGCGGTGTGTCGCCGCAATAATACGCACGTCAGCGATCATAGTTTTGTTGCTGCCGACGCGCTCAAAGGTACGCTCTTGTAATACACGCAGCAATTTCACCTGCATATGCATACTCATATCGCCAATTTCGTCGAGAAACAAGGTGCCACCTTCGGCTACCTCAAAGCGACCTCGGCGTGTATTAATAGCGCCTGTAAACGCCCCCTTCTCATGGCCAAAAAGCTCGCTCTCCAATAATTCCGCTGGAATTGCACCACAGTTTATTGGCACGAAGGGTTCGTCACGACGCGTAGATTGATAGTGAAGATTACGTGCGACGACTTCTTTACCGGTGCCTGATTCACCTAAAATCAGTACATTGGCATCAGTCTTAGCAACTTGGTCAATTTGATCCCGGATCAAACGTACTGTGCGGCTATTACCCACTAAACTGCGAAACAACTCTGGCGTTCTTTTGCCCGCGCCCGCGGCTTTTTGCTTGCTTTCAAGGAATAATTCAGCCTGCAATAAGGCCTCGTTAAGCTGGGCAAATTTCAAAGGGAAGCTAACGACCGTTAAAACACGACGCATCACTTCAGGACTAGGACTACGCTCACCGCCGACATCGGCAAGAACAATAACCGGCACTCCCTTGGCAGCGTTATTAACAGCGTCGAGAAAGCTACTATGATCGGAAATAGAGGGGCCTAATAAAATGACTCGCGCTGAGGCAGTGTTGAATGGCGATAACCAATCATTTCCATCACAAGCTGTAACGGATTCACAACCAACAAATTCAAGCGTTTGCTTAATGGTTTGTTGGCGAGCACTATCAGGCTCAACAACAAGCACACTGGATAAAGACACCCCTCAATACCCCTCAATTTCAGCGTTCTAATGACCAGGTTGCAATATTTTTCTAACCCGGAGCCAGTAGTTAACCACTGAAATCAACGAATGTCAAAATTCTGACGTCTAATACCTTAATATGGCAGGAATGCTGAACCTGACAATATCACTTTGTCTGCTTACCATAGACAGCGTATACCAGTTTGAAATAGTGAACAGCGAATGTATTCCCACCGAGAGCCTGCCCCCGTGTCAAGCACGGGGCAGGCTGTGCTTGACACGCGGGACGGTGGCAACGAGAGAACCCACTCCGTCATTCCCGCATGTTTTTGGCGGGAATCTATTGTCTGTACTTAGAACCCTCTGGGTTCATTAAGTATTCATTCCTTCCGGTCATGTCAAAGAATGGATTCCCGCCAAAAACATGCGGGAATGACGTGGTGTGATGCATCTTAGGGATGCCTCTAATGTGTCTGGGACTAGGTGCCCTAGGGTACACTGCGCTCGTTCTGCCTCACCTAAGCGCCTACTGTTGGTGCTGGGCAAAAAACAGACTCAGCAGGGCGGCCTTATTGATTGAGAAGCCCCACTAACTTGCATTACGTGATTGCCGACGAGCCAGTGCCACTGCTCGACGATGATGGCGAAATATAAATTTATCAATCCAGTCACGACTGCGCTCACTGACAGCATCATCAAATGTCACGGTCAATAGTGGGCATAACTCATCACCTATCGCCGTTACCGTTCCAGCCAGCACTAATGGTTTCGGATATTTAGAACTTATGTATAAATCAACCAAAACATGGTTACCTATTTCCATAGGTTCGGTACTACACCACTGTATTGCATTAGAACGTAGTATAACATCGACGGATGGCGGCAACTGTGCTTCTCGTTGATACAAACCAGTAAGCAACTCAAACATAATATTAATTTTATATTCTAGGCGAAGAATATCTTGAGTATCTGTACTGCCCTCATCAGAGTTTTCTTTAGACGCATCTTCAACCATCATAATGGCATGAAGTGTTTCTTCATTGCTTATCTGAAACGCTAAATATTCATTGCCTAGAGGCAATGCCTCTACTACCTGGCAATTTAGCGGTAAATTATCTTCAAAAGCAAGATGCTGACCAAGATGGTCGCCGCTATTTAAGGGGTTTTTCATAAATAATATTCAGCCACATTGCTGATAACTTTGACACGCTTTACGTGAATGGCGATGCTCATTAATATCAGCAGCAATAAGGCTGCGTTTTTTTTCACAAAGACAATTAATTTCTTGGTCAAGCTTCATCAACCATTTAATGTTATCTCTTACTATTGTAGTAGCCGATAACGGTATAGAGCCATCGAAATATTGTTTGATCAAAAGCTGTCTTTGTAACTCAATTTCAGTGACTTCAGGCCAATTATCTTGCTGAGAATGATCAAGCATTTTCTGGCTCATTGTCATGACTTTCGACCATAAGGTCTGGCTATAAGACATAATATTAGATTTCTAAGTAATAGTTAGGCAGAAACGCCAATTGATTTTGATGCGGAACCTAAATTTTCCGCTGCTGGGTCTGGTATATTATCCCAACCATTTTTAATGGTGTTGAGTAATCTAGCAACCTCATCTAAGGTATCTACATCATTATTCACGCTGGCATGCATCAACTGACGGCTCATATAGTCATATAATGCATCCAGATTTTCCGCAACTTCACCGCCTACTTTATGATCTAAACTGCCGCGCAAACCATTAATAATAGAAATCGCGTCAGCCATTTTCTTTCCTTTACCAACAATATCATCGCGTCCAATCATCCCCTTTGCCGCTGATATGCGATCTAAAGCACCCGCCATTAGCATCTGAATAATGCGGTGAGGCGTCGCGTTGATTACACCACTTTCATTAGCAACCTTGCTATAGTTTTGAATAGCCCCTTGAGTATTCAATGACATTTTTCACTCCTTGTAAATAAACTCTGTGCTGATAGCAATCTAATTCGATTCTATAGTAAAACAAGTCAATAACGACCCGCTTTCACTAGTATTGCTCGCTAATTTCTTGGCTGTATTGTCGGCAAATTAGCTAACTGAGTAGTCAAAAAATTACTGGTATTATTCAAAGTACTTAACAGTGTATCCAGTGCAGCAAACTGCCTAACCAAACGTTGCTCTATACTCTCTAAACGCAGCTCGAATTGATCTATACGGGTATCAAAACTGCCAATACGCGTGTTAACGCCCTCTTCACGCGTGTCGATAAGACCGCCACTTTGAGTAAGCGCATCAGCAAGAGCCTGCAAGCGTGTAACATAACCTTGAGTAGGATCTGCAAATAGATTAGAAACACCACGAAAATCGGTATTGAGTGCAGTCGTCAAATCATCGGCGTCCAGTGTCAATCCGCCAAGCTCATTAAAGGCAACACCTATTTCAGCAAGAGATGAAAATGTGCTGCTTAAACCCGTTGTTGCCGTATTAAATATATTTCTTAAATCACTAGAAATAGTCAACAACAACGATTCGCCCTCAAGGTCGCCGGCACGCAATTCATTTATCGTTGTATCGAGCGCGTTAAAACTATCGACAAATTGCTGTACCGACTCTTGCACTGCCGCATTATCGCGACCTACGGTAATAGTGGTACTACCAATTGCGCCAAGCTCAAAGGTGACGCCTTGTAAAACATTACTGACTGTATTTGAACTGCTGGTAACTACAAAGCCAGATACCGTAAATTGTGCATCAAGCGGAGGCTCTTGCACCGTCAAGTTTCCACTACTTAATGCTGACAAGGTGCCACCACCTGTTAAAGTTAAAGCGTTGGCTAAACCTTCATCGTCTGAGCTGAATATTAAATAGCTACCGTCGTCAGCATTAATTACCGTCGCTGTTATGCCCGTATTATCGCTAGCGTTATTAATCGCATCACGAATACCAGCCAGTGTGTTATTGCTGCTATCAATCGTTAAATCAAATGAGTCGCTGCCAACAGTAATAGTCAATGTTCCCGTGCCGACAACAGTTGTCGTGTCAGCAAATGCTCCTGAGGAAAGAACCTGGCGTTGGGCTAACTGGGTAATGACGACATCGGTTTCGCCTTCGGCAGCATCACTACTTGCTGTTGCCGTGGCAATTAACTCATCGGACGTCGTGGTTTCAAAAATGCGAAAACTGGAGAAAGAATCAAGATTGCCTAATGCTGTTTCAAAAGTTTCTAAGGCACTGTTAAGCCGACCAAATGCAGATAATTCCGTTTGCGCTGCTGCCCTATTAGATTCAATACGATTTAACGGCTGGCGTTCTACCGCAACCAACGCGCTAACGATACCAGCGATATCTAAGCCCGAACCAATACCTGGTGCGGTGATTGTACCCATATTGCCATCCTTAAATGACTGCGCTCAATACTATCTGAGAAGCAAGAAACAGTCCAAAACCTATAATATTACGGGATGAGGCTTTGGCCTTGTTAACACCAAAGAAGCACAATGAGCATAGTTACATTATCACCAAATTCGTGCCAATTAACCCACCAAACAATATATCGGCAAAAAACACAACATCTGTATAGGGCACCTCTATTAATTCTTGGCGAGCTAAATGGCCTAAAATTAAACGGACTATCAAGTTTAGTATTGTTAGCCTCGAGCTTTAGATAACAACACTAACCCTTCTAATCGTTGCAAGTTTTGCAGAGCATTTACTGCCTTTTCTGGCGCTATCTGTCGAATAATTTCTGCTGTCTGTGGATTGATAACATTAATTACTGTATGACCACTATTCTCATCCACAGAAAACTCAATCGTCCTCTGGACGCTCTGCACGTAATCACTAATATTCTGTACGGCTTGATGCACCATTGCTTGATCTGGTTGAGTCCGCTTAACCTGATCTTCGCTATTATTTCGAACTACTGAGCCCGCTTTCCCTGAAACTTGGTCGGATGACACCTGGCTGAATAATAGCCTCACCTCTGGCCGAGCCGAATTCGTAGTAGCTGCGATCTGGCGATTCACCACAGTATTTACCGTAGTAATTTTATTCACCATGAGCTATTACCTCAATTAATATTGAACAACAACCTTGAAGTGCAACCACCTCAAGGTTATCTTCGCTACTCTGTTACTAACTAGTTCAATAACGACAATGCTAATTGTGGTAATTGGTTTGCCTGTGATAGTACTGAGACACCCGCCTGCTGAATAATCTGTGCACGTGTCAGGTTCGCTGTTTCTGCAGCAAAGTCTGCATCAACAATACGGCTACGCGCAGCACTCAAATTTTCTGAGGTATTTTGCAGGTTGGAAATAACCGCATCAAACCGGTTTTGAATTGCACCAAAAGTTGCTCGGGTTGTGGATACGGTATTAATATCCGCGTCTAACGTTCCCAACGCAGTGATTGCAGCTGCCGCACTTGATACATCAACAGTGCCGATTGCACTCAAGGTCGCATTAAATGCTGACAGACCCCCAGGCACCGCTGGCACAGCAGGAGTCAAAACAGTACCATCAGGATTCAGCACCTCTGGCACAGCCGGCGTCCCCGCTCCCGCCGCCAAGTTAGTCGTTGTCAGTGAAACTTGGTTAGATGCAATACCATCTTGACCCACCTGAAAAACCAGGGCAGTGGCATTATCCAACAACTGAGTGCCGTTAAAACTTGAGGTCGTTATAATACGTGAAATTTCCTGGGTCAGCTGATCTACCTCTGCCTGGATACCACTACGATCCTGCACCGTGACGTTGGCAGACTGTACTGCGAGTTCACGAATACGCTGCAGGTTATTGGCAACTTCACCCAGAGAACCTTCAGCCACCTGGCTTAATGAAATACCGTCTTGCGCATTTCGGGTAGCCTGATTAAGACCGCGAATATCGGCCGTTAGCTGCTCAGAACTAAACAGACCAGAGGCATCATCTCGTGCGCTGTTAATACGCAGACCGGTAGACAATCTCTGCAATGAGGTATTTAAATCATTTTGTGAACTGAACAAGTTACGCTGCGCGTTCAATGATGCAATGTTGGTATTGACTACTAAAGCCATAATATTTCTCCTTCGTGCCATCCACTGTCACAACAGTAGCATCACACTCTCCATGCCTAAAATTTTAGCGGATATAAACTAATCCATATTTACCGCTTCCGAGTGTGCTATCGGCAAGAAATGGCCAAAGCTTTAGGAAAAAGTTTGCCGCTTTTGACAAAAATGAGGCATTGAGCCAAAAGTTTATCTTTACCCCCTAAAACAGAGTGAGATTTCCGAAAAAAAGCAAGATATGTATTAATAGCGGCTTATAGAAGCGCCAAGAGATAAAGGTAGATAAATAGAGAGAATTTTATCTCATCAGAAAAATTCGTGGGTAGTTCCCTGTACAGGTAAAGCCCCAAGCGCATGATACAAAGCTATTTCAGCGGCATAGTAGGCCAGGAACCCATACGCTTTTCTGGTGGTCAGTTTTGCTTTGGTATTAGAATCCTCCACGATCCCACTGGAGATTTGTGCCCGTAACCACTACACACGGGGCGGTTGTTCAAGCGTGACTGTATCTCAACCTCAAGTATTAGCATCGAAGCGCCTTCAACTCAACGAACAGCTCCATAAATAAATGATTTGAATTTCTACACACGACTGAGAATAGTCTTGCATCTGTACCCCCGTTCCTTTTGCTCTAATTTGTATGGTAAGTTTGTACTTCCATCTTATTAGAGTTGGAGCAGGATGCTCTACCCTACAAATCCCAGAAATACTATCGCTATTAACTCTCTACACTTATACTCAACTTCCCCGCTAATTTCCCTGAAGAGCTGAATTTGTTAGCCCCAAAAAAGAACGACGGTTTTATTGGCTCAGCATGCCTTAAGGCTATATACACAACACAGAATGACTCATCATGTTTCACCATGCATTGAGTCTAGTACATATAATGTGCTTGGCATATAATGTGCCTGTAATGACTTTTTCAGGACTCGTTGTTGACGGGGAGTATGTGCAGTGTCTACAGGTAAAAAAATGGCTCAAAAAACAACCAACAACCACTTGATTGTACGTCACTCTGATAACAGTTATTCAAAAATCTGTGATTTTTTAATAGATGACCTTGGCTTTCAAGACCTTTCTACTGTTGAAAATAGTAATAGCATTAAGTCTAAAAAGTCGCTGGCCATAGACCTTGTTTCGGACACTATAAACATTTTAAGGAACCTTGCCAAGTATCGCTCAGTCGATACAATTGTCGCTATAGGCTATGTCGCCATACCTCTAAAAATCTTAGCCAAATTACGCCTTATAAGATACAAACGACTTTATTGGCTTGCTTTTTTCATTCACTCTCCAAAATGGCTTGCATGGTTCCGCCTGTTCGTAAAATTTGATACGAACAAAGATTATTACATTCTATTTTCAGAGTTTGAACAGCATTTCTACCATAAAGAACTCTCTATTAAACTTGAGAATACTGCATATTTGCCTTATGGCGATTGGGATAACAAGATTTCGGAACAGAAATTAAATACCACATCAAAAAGCACAAGTAAAAACAAAACAGAAATTTATTATTTCGCTGGCGGGTACAGTAATCGGGATTACCCTCCATTAATTGAAGTATTTAATAAACTGCCCTATAAACTAATAATCGCATGTTCTACATTAAATCAAGATATCGACAACGTCAAAGTTGAAAAAAACATTCAGATCCTTAAAGATATCAGCTCTGATCATTTCGATGATCTTGTTTTGCATGCCAAAGCTTGTATTTTACCATTGAAACATGACACTGGCGCCTCAGGGCAAAGCGTTCTCCTTCGTTATATGATCCATCGAAAGATCATAATATCAAGTAGAACTAATGCGGTTGAAGAATATATTGAGCACAAAAAGTCCGGAATTTTACTTGGTAATATGGGTAGAGAACTTTCAGAGGTGATTCAACAAATAGAAACAAGACCAGTGGATTTCTTTAATTTCGGCGACGCAGTCTTTGAAAAATTTAGACTCAAATTCTCTTTTGACGTAATAACTAAAAAATTATCTGAGATATTATCAATTCAAACTAACGGTTGAATAAATATTTTAAACTAGGTTGTAATCCCCCCGGAAAATCCCAGCGATGCTATCGCTGTCGCTATTAATTCGCTATACGTATACTCAACTTACCCACTAATTCTCCTGAAGAACCAGAATTTTAGAAAGTCGCATAGTAGGGGAAGCCAGAGCAAGTAAGTACTAACGTTGGCAAAGATACTCAATAACAGGCGACAGTTGCTTCTGCCAAAACTCAATTTCGATACCGAAGGTCGTCGCTATTTTCTCGGTAGAAAATTCAGAGTTTTTAGGCCGCGTTGCCGCGCTTACCCAATTCTCACTGCTAATCCCTTCTATTACCACCTCTAGCGGCTCATATTGTCGCGCCTGCAGCAGAATCTCTTGTGCAAACGCACACCAGTTGGTTCTGCCCTTGGCGCTGAAATGATAAATACCCCAATCGGGTACCTTTTTTTCTAATACCAACCTGGCAATAACAAGCAATGCTTGGGCAATTGATCGTGCTGAGGTAGGACAGCCCCACTGGTCATTAACAACTTGCAGTTGGTCGCGTTCGCGCATTAACCGCAACATGGTTTTTACAAAATTAGCTCCATGCTCACTATACACCCATGATGTTCTTAAAATAATGTGTTTTTCTAAGGTACTAGCCAAAATTTTTTCGCCAGCGAGCTTACTTTTTCCGTAAACATTCATAGGCGCTGCGATATCTTCTTCGCTATAGGCTCCAGACTGATTACCACCAAAAATGAAGTCAGTAGAAATGTGAAGAAGCGGGATATCTCGCTGGTCACAGGCCAACGCGAGGTTTTTAACACCGTCTCGGTTGACGCTAAAGGCAGCATCACTGTTTGTTTCTGCCGCATCTACTGCAGTATAAGCAGCGGCATTGATAACAAGATCAATATTTTGTCTATTGATGACGCTACTAACTGTATTAGCATTGCTAATATCAAGCTGAGAGCGGTCATAAGCGACACAGGAAATCGCCTGCTGCTGCGCAGCGATTACTAATTCCCGCCCGACCTGACCGTTGGCACCTGTAACCAGTATTTTCATAACTTAGGCAATATAGACAGGTAAGTAGTTTTTGTCGATATTCGCCAGCGCTGCAAACTGTTTGTCTTTATCCGACAAGACAGGTGTACTGATAGGCCAGTCTATAGCAAGCTCTTTATCTGACCAAAGCACGCCGTGTTGATCTTCTGGCTGATAAACATCGGTGCACTTATAAATAAACCGAGCGGTTTCGCTCAGCACGCAAAAACCATGGGCAAAGCCTGGTGGCACATAAAGCTGTTTATTATTGTCATCACTCAGCACTTCGGCTACCCACTGGCCGTAAGTCGCTGAACCCAGGCGAATATCTACTGCAACATCAAACACAGCACCTTCAATGACTTGCACCAACTTACCCTGAGGATGCTTGAGTTGATAATGCAAACCACGCAGCGTGCCTTGTCGAGATATGGAATAATTATCTTGCACGAAGTGCTCGCTAAGGCCATGCTCCGCATAGCGCGAAGCGTGAAATAACTCCATAAACAAACCGCGTTCATCTTTAAACACTGCGGGTTCAATGAGTAGCACATCAGGTATTTTTGTTGGTGTAACTTTCATATAAGTAAACTAATCACCTTGCTTCTTCCAACAAACCAAGCAAATAACTACCATAACCACTGGCTTGCAGTGTCCTACCAATTTGCTCAAGGCGTTGATCGTCAATATAATTCATGCGCCATGCAATTTCTTCAGGGCAGCATATTTTCAAACCTTGTCTTGCCTCAATCACTTCAACATATTGACTC
The DNA here is from genome assembly GCA_016765075.1 of Gammaproteobacteria bacterium. Lineage (NCBI taxonomy): Bacteria > Pseudomonadati > Pseudomonadota > Gammaproteobacteria > Gammaproteobacteria bacterium. Next base: position 5,035 of record JAESQP010000100.1, on the reverse strand, counting down.
GCGGCCATCAGGGAACTATGCGTTCCCGTATCTAACCACGCTGCACCGCGGCCTAACAAAGTCACATCGAGTTCACCTGCCTCAAGGTAAGCACGTGTGACATCTGTGATCTCCAGCTCACCCCTTGGCGAGGGCTTAACATTTTTTGCAATAGACACGACCTTGTTATCATAAAAATACAAGCCGGTCACCGCAATATTAGATGGTGGATTTATTGGCTTTTCAATTATATCGTTTGGCCTGCCGTCAGCGTCAAATGATAAAACGCCATAATCACTTGGGTTGCGTACTGAATAGCCGAAAACCGTTGCGCCCTTCTCTTTCTTGGCGGCTTTATGTAGCAAGGTGGACAATTGATTAGCATAAAATATATTGTCACCCAGAACGAGGCAAACATTGTCATCAGCAATAAATTCTTCGCCAATCAAAAATGCCTGAGCCAGCCCTTTCGGCTCGTCTTGCACTGCATAACTGATATTAAGCCCCCAGCTCTTACCATTGCCCAACAAAGCTTCAAACTGAGGCAAATCACGTGGCGAGGAAATAATCAAAATATCACGGATCCCTGCCAACATTAACACTGACAGTGGATAATAAATCATCGGTTTGTCGTAAACCGGAAGCAACTGCTTGCTGATAACGCGTGTCAGCGGATAAAGCCGTGTACCATTGCCACCGGCAAGAATAATTCCTTTCACTACGCAAGCCCTAAACGTTGACGGGAAAAACCTTTATCGCCCCAGGACGCACACCATTGCTGGTTATCAAGATACCATTGCACCGTTCTTCTTAAACCGGTTTCAAATGTCTCTGCTGGCATCCAGTTTAGTTCAGCCTTGATTTTACTGGCATCGACAGCATAGCGTTTGTCATGACCAGGGCGATCCGTTACAAATTCGATCAGCGAGGTATGCGGCTTATGTTTCGATTGCGCTAACAGTTCATCGAGCAAGTCACATACCAGACTCACCACTTGCATATTGCTGAATTCATTATGACCGCCGACGTTATATTTTTCTCCCACTACACCATTAGCCAAAATGGTTCGCAAAGCGTGAGCATGATCATCAACGAATAACCAGTCTCGCACGTTATCACCCTTGCCGTAGACAGGAATCGGCTTGCCATTGATGGCATTGGTAATAATAGTAGGAATCAATTTTTCTGGGTGCTGATAAGGACCGTAATTATTAGAGCAATTACTCAATAATACAGGCAAACCATAGGTCTCATGCCAGGCTCGAGCCAAATGATCGGAGGCGGCCTTGCTTGCCGAATATGGAGAATTCGGCGCATAGGGCGTGGTTTCAGTAAACGCACCATCATCACCCAGTGAGCCATACACTTCGTCGGTAGAGATGTGATGAAAACGAAATGCCGACTGTTTTTTATTATCCAGTTTTTTCCAATACGTTAATGCCTGATCCAGCAAGACGTAGGTACCCTGGATATTGGTATGAATGAAACTGCCGGGGCCATCGATAGAACGATCAACATGAGATTCTGCGGCAAGATGAATAATGGCGTCGGGCTGATAGTGCGTAAACACTCTCGAGATTGCTTCAGGGTCACAGATATCGCACTGCTCAAAATAATAACGATCACTTTTCTCGACACTGGTAAGTGAGGCTAAATTACCGGCATAGGTGAGTTTATCGATATTGATAACTGTTGCTGAAGTCTCTAGGATAATCTGGCGCACCAACGCAGAACCAATAAAACCTGCTCCACCCGTGACTAATAATGTTCCGTGACTAATAATGTTTTTGCCTCTGACTGCATCATATCTATGCGTAATCATAGCAATAGCAGGAGATTATAGGAAGTTAAGTAGGGATAAACGCTGAACCTGGACAAAGGCTTGCTGTGCGGCCTGCAATGAAACCAACTGCTGATTGAATCTGCTAATGACCTCGGCGATATCAATATCTTCAATACCAGAAAGACTAGTTTGTGCTTCAAGTTGAAAAATACCATTAAGATTCGTCTGATCGTCTACTGCATTGAGCCGAGTGCCAATACTAGAACGGGTTAGCAAAATATTGTCCAAGGCTTGGTCAATATTGGCTAGCGCAGCGTTGACACCGTTATTAATATCAGCCTGCGAGCTTGGGTCAGTCACCGTGGCATTCAAACTGTTAACGAGGTTTTGAATTGTCGTGAATACATCTTGGCTCGTACTTGGTGCAAAGGTAAAGGTATCACCTGTTGCAGGCTGACCTGTTACAACTGCTTGAATACCCAGAAACTCGATGGACTGCCCATTGGCTTGAGTTCCTGTTGCTACGGTAGCACCACTACTGTTAGTCACTTCGTAAGCCGATGCCGTTGTAAAGGTGACCGTATAAGTATCAGCTATATAGCTACTTATATCAGTAACACTACCATTATCAATCACACCATTGCCTGTGTTGGTTGCGCTGGCGCTGGTAGCGAAGGTGCCATTGCCATTGGCAATATCAAAAAATACCGCTGCACCTGAATCACCAATAGCGACTTGTCTGGAAGCACCAATCTGAACCTCTCTGACACCCTGATCACCGATATAGCTAAAACCATTGCCAGTCGTAACAAACGGTGGTGCACTGGTTCTGAAACCAGCGAAAATGTACTCATTATTCGAATCACGTGTGTTAGCCGCGCTGAGCAAACCTTCTACTATCCCTTGCAGTTCGACTACTATTCCGGCTCGTGTTTCATTTGTCTGGGTCGCATTATTGGCCTGTATAGCTAATTCGCGCGCACGCTGCAAAAAATCTCCCGCACTGATTAAAGCAGCCTCTTCAATCTGCAGGCGGCTGGTGACCAAATTAATATTGTCGTCGTATTGCTGTAGTGTTGAGATAGATTCTCTCAATGTTAATGCACGTGTTGCCGCAGCAGGATCATCAGATGGCCTGACAACACGACGACCCGTTGCCAATTGTTCCTGCGTCTCAGCTAGGCGTTGCTGCTGAGCCAATATCTGACTTATTCCCTGTTGGATAAATTGCCCTGTCGAAATACGAATGGTCATCGAGAGACCACTCCTAACAACACTTGAAACAAATCATCAGCAATACGGATAATTTGCGCCGATGCCTGAAAGGCTTGCTGAAACTTTAGCAAATCTGCCGTCTCTTCATCAAGATTAACCCCGGATATAGAGTCTCTTGTTGCTTGCGCTTGCTGTAATAAAATCTGTTGCGCTTCGCGGTTAAATTGTGCTTCACGCGTTTGCGTGCCCACCTCGGCAACCAAACCACCATAGACATTAGCAATGCTAGAGGTGCCACCATTGAGGCCGAGTTGTTGCTGAATGCCAGCAAGTAATAAGGCATTGCGGTTATCACCTACCCCGCCTGTGTTTGCCGTGACAGTGAACACATCACCCACAGCAGGCACACCGCTGACTTGCACGGTAAAACCGTTATAAGTAATATCACCACCTGAGGTATAAGCAACATTCGTTGGATTTCCCGTGCCCGTGCCCGTCACATTAAATGTAGTCGGTGGATTATTAAATGTAATCGTCACTGGCTGTGTCAAATTTGCGTTAGCTGGCGATGGCCCATTAACCGTACCAAAACTAACCGTTGAATTGCCAATATTATTAGCCAAAGCCTGAGCAACAATTGGCGCAGCAGCAGCAATTTGGCGTACATCAACAATCTGCAAACGTAAATCTCTTGATGCTGCAGCAGTTGGCTTGATTAAAAACGTATCGCCACTATTTATGCTACCAGACGACAAACTAATTGTCAGACCATCAACAACCGCATCTACCCCCGGGAAGGCAGGAAGACTAGTCACCGTGTTGTCTGATAACCGAGTAATACTGTACGCACCACCATTATTGCTCAGTAAATAATCACTATTGGTTAACACGTTAGCATCAATGACTGCTGTGTCTATCACACCACTACCAGCATTATTTGTGTTGGCTAATACTATTGCAGATGAGGCTGCCAGATCGTTAAAAAATAGTCCGCCTGCTATACCATTCAAATCTTGACCAAGTTGGTGTTGATCATTAATTTGACTGGTAATACCAATCGCAACCTGACCTAATGTGTTACGCGCAGGCTCTAATGTAGCCTCCCTGAAATCAAGTAAACCACCAAGACGACCACCGGTGATCTGGTCAGATACCTGCGTAGCAACACCATTGGAGACATAAGCAATTTCAAGACGAGTCGGGTCAAAATTATTGCCAACAACCGATAACGATTGCACCAATGAGCCTGATACCAGCGACTGACCACTACCAATATAAACATTAAATGTGCCATCAGACTGCTGAGCGGTAGTAACATTGCTATATTCTGACAATTGCAATAACAAACGATCACGCTGATCACGCAAATCATTTGCCACGCCACTACCACCACCTTCGATGACAAAAATTCTACCATTCACTTCTGCAATGGCACGCGCTATAGCATTAGCATCATTAACCGTGGCACTAATATCACTATTAACCGCATTATTTAATGTCTCGAATCGACTTGTGACCGCCTCAAAACGTGACTCTAATGACTCTGCCTCTGACAATAATACTTGGCGTGTTGCAGTCGAGCTAGGATCAGTAGAGAGCTCTTGCAAAGAATCAAAAAAACCGGATATTGCCGGTGATAAACCAGCATTAGAATCAGCAAGAATATTATCTAATTGGGATGAAAAATCATTGAGCGTCTGAAAGTTTGAAAATGATGAATTGTTAATTCTCACTTGGTTAACTGTAAACGCATCATAAATCCGCGAAACCGAATCAACCGTTACACCATTGCCAATCCTTATTAAGCCAACATCATCTGATGGACGTTCACTAAAACCAACACGCTGACGGCTAAAGCCTTCTGTATTAACATTAGCGATATTATTGCTTGTGGTCGCAAGCGCCTGCCTGTTTGCATTCAGCGCACTGGTGCCAATATCGAGTAGACCTGCCATTATCTAAGCCTCGTCCCAAGATTTTCTTGGGCGCTGGCACCAGCATTGGCAAGCAATGACTGATAAGTATCGCCAGCAATAATATTCTTTACTTTATCTGCAT
>JAESQP010000099.1 GCA_016765075.1 Gammaproteobacteria bacterium | reverse complement strand
TTTTTATCTAACAACCCATCCTGGCCATGCGTCGTAAAGGGGTCGAGTGCGACATCAGTAATAATGCCAAGCTCAGGGAGCTCTGCTTTCAAAGCAGAGACTGCGCGTTGAATTAATCCATCGGGGTTATAGGCCTCCTCTGCTCTTTCGCTTTTCTTCTCTGCAGGTACCAATGGAAATAATGCTAGCGCCGGAATACCTAACTCTAATATTTCTGCCGCTTCTTTCAACAGCTCATCAATGCTAACGCGTTCAACGCCAGGCATAGAGGCAACAGGCTGACGCTGATTTTTCCCCTCAACAACAAACATAGGATAAATTAAATCATTCGCTGTGACGACGTTTTCACACATTAAACGACGACTGAATGCATCACGGCGCATACGGCGCATACGGCGCGGTACAATCGGGCCTTCTTCAAACTCTTCTACTGACATATCTGCTCTCTACTAAGACCTGCCACGTTTCTTTGCGGCAGGTTTTTTGGCTTTAGATGCTTTCTTTTTCACAACTTTCTTCTTGACTGCAGGTTTTTTCACTGCTTTTTTCTTAACAGTTTTTTTCTTAGGTGTTACTTTTTTCAATATGCTTTTGGATGACACCACTTTCTTTTTCGTCGCTTTTTTCTTGTTCACTTTTCTCTTGGCAGAGTTAGGCTTTTTAACAATAGAATTTTTCTTGGCAATTTTTTTCTTTGGAGCGGTATTTTTTACTGCCTTCTTCGCCGCTGACTTTTTCAATGTGCCCCCACGCTTTCGCGGGGGCAAGCTCTTGGGGTGAATCACTTTCTTCTTTGTGTTTTTCTTTTTCACTGTTTTTTTCTTCGGCGCGACCTTTTTGGTAATAGATTTCTTGGTGGTTATTTTTTTCTTTACAATCTTCTTTTTGGGCGCTGTTTTTTTCAACCCACCTTTTGGGGATACAGCTTTCTTTTTAACTGTTTTTTTCTTCGCTGCTGATTTCTTCACTGTGGGTTTTTTGCTTACTTTATTTTTCAACGTGCTTTTAGTATTGGCCACTTTTTTTACGGCCTTTTTTGCGATCGCGGGCTTCGGCTTACTTGCGCTATCATCATTCGCCGCTGCTTGTTTCATATTGACCTTTGTCTTTTTTTTCACCACGCCTGGCAATACGATCGGCGGCAAGGGTTCAGTCACAACAACGGATGGCGCATGAACAATTTCATCAGCTGGATCAGCAAGCTCTTCAGCAATAACAGACATCTGATCAATTTGATTGACAATCTTATTAATCCCAGCGTAGATATCGCTAACCTCGCCAATAGCCTGTATCGTCCGTAACTTTCTTTGTTCACGGTAATAAGCCACCAGAGGCTGCGTCTGTATTTGGAAAATACGTAACCGTCGCTCGATAGTCGTTTCATTATCATCAGGACGATGCTTGAGCACATCACCACAGTCATCGCAGCGGTCTTCAATTTTAGATGGCGAGGTGTAGACGTTATACACTGCACTACAACCGATGCAAGTACGGCGCCCAGTCAATCGTTGCAGCAAGATATCGGCATCAACTTCCAGCATTATCGCTAGCTGCAGTGGCTTGCCCAACTCACGCAGCATGATATCTAAAGCGCGCGCCTGGTCTATATTGCGTGGAAAACCATCAAGAATGAAGCCATTTTCAGTATCGGCGTCAGCCAGCCGGCCAGCAATAATACCGAGCACAACCTCATTAGGCACTAACTGCCCTGCCTCCATCGCGGCACGTGCTTTTGCACCCAAGGGGGTTTTATTACGAATTGCCTCGCGTAATAAATCGCCCGTCGATATTTGCGGAGCCTGATGTTGCTCCATTAATAGCTTAGCCTGGGTTCCTTTACCTGAACCTGGCGCTCCCAACAATACAACTCTCATTAGGATATTAACTCCTTAGAGTAAAAAATTATAAGTTTTTCAACTAGTTATTGTTTTTTAATGTGCGTATTACAACTGCTAGCCTAAGACCATACACTTACGCACTCGTAAACCTACTCTTTATACAAGGGCGAAGTCAACGCATCCCTCTATTCTGGCCTTGCAAAGTACCCTGTGATCACGCACCATCAGACAAAAAATAATGGCTGAGGGAAGAGAGTATGGCAAAACCGAATGCATTCTATGCCCAATCGGGTGGAGTGACAGCAGTTATCAATGCCAGCGCTTGCGGCGTCATTGAGACCGCGCGCGTGCATAGAGACAAAATCGGCAAAGTCTACGCAGGACGTAACGGCATCATCGGTGCGCTGACCGAAGAGCTGATTGATACCAGCAAAGAATCAAAGCGTAATATCGCCGCACTGCGCCACACTCCTGCTGGTGCCTTTGGCTCTTGCCGATACAAACTCAAGGGCTTCGATGAAAATCGCGCCGAGTATGAACGCCTAATCGAAGTTTTCAAGGCACACAATATCCGCTATTTTTTTTATAACGGTGGTGGTGATTCACAAGATACCTCGCATAAAATTTCCCAAATCGCTGAGGCGCTGGATTATCCTATTACCTGTGTAGGAATTCCAAAAACGGTGGACAATGACCTACCGATTACCGACAACTGCCCCGGTTTTGGCTCAGTGGCCAAGTATGTCGCAATCTCCATACGCGAAGCGGCCTTTGATGTCGCCTCTATGGCAAAAACCTCAACCAAAATATTTGTCCTCGAAGTCATGGGGCGCCATGCCGGCTGGATCGCTGCCGCTGGCGGGCTTGCCTGCGAAAAAAAAGGCGATGCGCCACATATTATATTGTTTCCGGAAATCGTCTTTAATCAAGCTGCTTTCTTAAAACGTGTTGATGATAGCGTTAAAAAATACGGTTATTGCGCTATTGTCGTTTCAGAAGGCGTTAAAAACAAAGCCGGTAAGTTTCTCGCCGAAGCAGGTGGCAAAGATGCCTTCGGTCACGCACAGCTGGGTGGCGTTGCACCCGTTATTGCGGAGCTTTGCAAATCCAAGCTTGGCTACAAATACCATTGGGCGGTGGCAGACTATCTACAGCGCTCGGCGCGGCATATTGCCTCAAAAACTGACGTTGAACAGGCCTACGCTCTTGGTAAGGCCGCCGTCAAACTTGCCTTAAAAGGCAATAACGCCGTCATGCCAACGATTGTCCGCAAATCGGATAAGCCCTATCGCTGGGGTATTGGTGTTGCCAATCTTGCTGATGTCGCCAATGTTGAGAAAATAATGCCACGCAGCTATATCAGCCGTAATGGCTTTGGCATTACTGAGAAATGCAGGCAATACCTACAACCGCTGATTGTTGGTGAAGACTATCCACCCTATAAAAAAGGCTTACCACAGTACGTCGAACTTAAAAACGTCCCTGTTAAGAAAAAATTAAGAACCAAATTTATCATTAAGTAGCATTAAAAACACAAGTGATAAAATCACACAACCTTACACAAGGTAGTGCTATGAATGGTGATCTGTTACTAAGCTGTAATACGCGCAGCTATTCGATTTTACGAAAATTCTACGTATACTTGTGTATTATTTAATAATCGATTGAAGGAGATAGCGACGATGCCCCAACAAGCCAAATGCTCAGCAATGCAAAACTCCGACCTGGGCAAAGACCTCGACACCAGTGATTGCGTTGCTTTAATTACTGCCATGAACGTTCATGAATTCACGAATGGTGACGTGCTTGTCAATGAAGGGGATCTGGATCATACCCTGTTTATTCTTACTGAAGGTGCCATTACCGTAAACAGCACCATTAGCGGTAAAGAGACCACGATGTACACCATGAAAGTGGGCGAATGTGCGGGCACTCGCGCTTTTCTTGATTTGGCACCGCGCCAAGCAACGCTCAAGGCACAAGGCGACACCACGGTTTACACGCTGACGCCCGAAGACTTTGAAGGCCTACTCGATACACACCCTAAAGTCGTCTATAAATTCATGCGTGGTTTATTCCGCCTAACGCATAAAAACTTGATGCGCATGAACGCAGAAAGCCAGCATTTATCTAATTATATCGTGAAGACCAGAGGTCGTTACTAAAACATTCGAGTCTAGTTAGACCCCTCCTTCGCCATGGCGAAGGAGGGAGAATAAACCATATTAATATAGTTTATTATTTAATCTCCGACAAAAGCTTAGGATTAACAACCAGTTTTCTCACACCATGTGCGTGATCTTCTTCAAAGACATTACCTTGACACCACTCTCCCAGGCTATTGATATCAAGCTTGGCGCATTGAGGACGCACACTCCAAGCAACCTGCAATGGTGAACATTGTTGTTGGGTATATTTAGGGCCAGTAGTAGAACCCAAAAACTCAACGGGCTTGCCTGTATTCGTTGGCAACATCTTTGCTTGATGCAAACCATTCACTTGATTACCGTCATAGGTCAAATCGTTGAAATTAAGTGCGCTCGAATCATTGACCAAGGTAAATACCTGGGTCTCGACTCGCAAATCCGGGTTAGCACAAGTATCTGATAAACACGAACCCAAACCTTTGCCTGGAGTGATGTCACAAGAACTGTGCACCCAATGCACCTCCACTGTATCGCCTGGCTCAAGACCCTTACAAATAGCCCCCTCAGGCGCTTTTAATTCCGCTTTGGTCAGCGATTTGCTGATTCCGCATTGATAACCACCACCGTGACCATTATCACCTGCGCCAGCATAGATAGAAAAATCTTTGGCTTTATGTTCCGCATTATTGTGAAAGTGAATATTGCACAGGTTCATTTCTGAAGCGCGCGGCACAGTTGAAAAGCGTTGCGTATTCTCGCCCGCTTTAACATCGATATCTCTTGGCGTCTGCGGGCCAAACCCCTGGCATACCTCAACGGATGCTGCGTGTTTTTGATCTGCTTCATGATGGCCGTGTGTGCCACTTGCCATGCTACTTGCAGCATATAGCACAGCAAAAAACAGAGTAACAATAGCGTACTGAATTTTAAGTTTCATGTAATATATTTCCTGTAATATTTGGCTGTTATGACCGAGCCATTATATAGTAAACCTTGTTTTAGGTTCCATCATTAGGTAAAAACAATACCAATAAACATGCCGATAAGCACTATAGGGTCATTGATGGCAAGCGAAAAGTCAGGGTTATTGGCCGATACGGTTTCAACGTAGGCAGCAATAATGGCCAGCGCCGCCAACGCAGCTGCGCCAATAGCAAAACCTTTACCAATGGCAGCCGTGGTATTACCTAACTCATTCAGTGAGCCTGTAATCTTGCGAGTTTCTTCGCCTAGCCCGGCCATTTCCGCGATACCACCGGCATTGTCGGCAACCGAGCCATAGGCATCGATTGCCATGGTGATGCCCACCGCTGCCAGCCCAGCGCCATAGAGCCCCACCATTTCACTGGTGACATAGATTATCGCGCATAGGGTTAATATGGGTATAGCAATAGACCGCATACCGATGGCAAGACCAGAAATTATTACCGTTGCTGGGCCTGTTTCACCTGACTTGGCAATTGTCCGTACCGGAGCACCGCCCGGATGTGAGTCGATGCCAACATACCTGCCTGATTTTAGGTGCTTCTATGGTAATTTACAAAAAGCGCGAAAATGATTATAAATGTCTATTCATCAATGAGTTAGAGCGCTATAATACTTTGCTTTTTACTATTTTTACATTGCTAGAGGAAACCCCAGCATGAACCTGGATCGAGTATCATCAGGCAAAGACCTGCCTAACGACATTAATGTCATTATTGAAATTCCAGCACACAGCGACCCTGTTAAATACGAAGTTGACAAGCAAACTGGCGCGATGTTTGTCGATCGTTTTATGACTGCTGCTATGCACTACCCTTGCAACTACGGCTACATCCCACACACGCTCTCTGATGACGGTGATCCCGCGGACGTATTAGTGATAACACCTATTCCATTAATCAGCGGCGCTGTCATTCGCTGCCGGCCAGTTGGCGTTCTAAACATGGATGATGAGGCTGGTGGTGATGCCAAGTTAATCGCCGTGCCGCATGATAAACTTTGTGTCGACTACCGTAACGTACATGAAACCACCGATTTACCTGAAGGGTTGCTGGCGCAGATCGCTCACTTTTTTGAACACTATAAAGATCTCGAGCCCAACAAGTGGGTAAAAATAAAAGGTTGGGGTGATGCTACAGAGGCGCGCGCTGAAATCATTACTTCTGTTGAACGCTACAATAACGCCGATGAAAAACCTGCATTTTAATTGGTAAATTTATAACAATATTTGAATGGAAATTACATTTAGCAAAATGCATGGTCTTGGTAATGACTTCGTCGTTATCGACGGAGTTAGCCAAACCATCGTGCTTGATGAAGTACAACGCCGTCTCATCGCTGATCGCCATTTAGGCATCGGTTGCGATCAAATTCTATTGCTAGAAAGTTGTACCGATGATACACATGACTTTGTTTACCGTATTTTTAACGCTGATGGTAGTGAAGCACAACAATGTGGTAATGGCGCACGTTGCGTCACAAGTTTTGCTCATGACCGCGGATTAACCAACAAGAATACACTAAAACTAAAAACATCAACTGGCAGCCTAATCAGCAAACTAAGCGCTAATGGTGAGGTACGCGTCGACATGGGGAAACCACTGTTTACTGCTGAATCCCTACCTTTTGATTCGTCTTTCGCTGAACATATAAACGATAATTTTTATAGGCATCAAATAACAGTTAGCGACACCACTATTCATTTTTCAATTGTTTCAATGGGCAACCCTCATGCCGTGATTCATGTCGACAACACCGACAAAGCGCCAGTTAGTGAACATGGCACATTGCTAGGCGCGCATGCTGCCTTTCCCAATGGGGTTAATGTTGGCTTTATGCAAATAATCGCGCCTGACCACATTAAACTGCGTGTGTTTGAGCGTGGCGCTGGCGAAACATTAGCCTGCGGTACTGGTGCATGCGCGGCTGTTGCGACAGCGCGACGTTGTGACTTAGTCGAAGACAAGGTTGCGGTTAGCCTGCCTGGCGGTAAACTACAAATCGAATGGTCAGGTAACGAAGGTGATCCACTGTTTATGTCTGGCCCTGCCAAAACAGTATTTAATGGGAAGATAACGCTGTGACTAAAAACAAAATAAAACCAAAAGCCAGCTCAAAACCTACCCAAGATAACGCTGCCACCGTTACCGAATACTTGCTTTCCCATCCCAAGTTTTTTAATGAACACCCTCATGTGCTCACTGAAGTCGACTTAGCACATGATAGCGGCACCGCAAGCTCGCTAATAGAACGTCAAGTCTGCGTATTACGCATGCAAAACCATAAAACGCGTGCAGAGCTACATGACGCGACTGAAAATGCGCGACTCAACGAACAACTCAGCGATAAAATACATCGGCTTTGTTTACGTTTACTGACAGCGGATACCCTTTCTACTAGCCTATCAGAAATAATTTCCAGCCTAAATAATGATTTTGACATTAAGTGGGTTAACATTCACTTATTGCAAGACCGTATCGGACATACCCCAAATAACTTAGCGAATTCTGTCATAGTCACCAATAGTGACGACGATGCAATTGCTAGCCACTTCGAAAAATTAGAACGCGGCGAAGTTGTTTGTGGCCAACTTAACAGCGATCAAATCCATAAGTTCTTTGGCCAGCATGATGCGATTGCCTCCGCCGCACTATTACCATTGCAGGCCACCCCCGCGCCTTCGCGGAGCCTGCCCCGTGCTGAGCACGGAGCCTGCCCCGTGCTCGACACGGGGGAGCAGGCTCTTGGAGTACAAACCTTTGGCGTTATCGGCTTGGGCTGCACACGAGAAGATCGTTTCCGACGTGATTTGGGCACGGTATTTCTGACCAGGATCGCCGAGCTAATCAGCCACAAACTCTGGCTAGACCTTAACGCCAAGTAATGTCCGCCAACCCCTCATTACACGATGCAATTATTCAGTTTCTACAGCATCTCAAAGGCGAGCGTCAGCTTTCTCCGTTAACCATTAAACACTACCAACGTGATCTACAACAATTGTTAGCCTATTGTCAGCAATCCGAAATAGTGCAATGGCAACGCGTCGACAGTCATCATATTCGTAGCCTGGTGAGTCAACTGCATCGTCGCGGCAGTGGCGCCCGCAGTTTGCAACGGCTACTGTCTGCCTGCCGCACATTTTTTCATTATTTAATTCGTGAAAATCAAATCAGCAATAATCCGGCACTGGCTATCAAAGCACCGAAAGCACCACAGCCACTACCTAAAACCTTAAACACCGAAGAGATTACGCAATTGCTCGGCTCAGTTACCGACAAGCAAATCGCGCTACGCGACTTCGCCATGATGGAGCTGATGTATTCCTCTGGCCTACGCTTAGCCGAATTAGTGGCGCTCAATCTTGATTCTTTAGACAGCACGTCACAAGAAATCATCGTCACCGGTAAAGGCAATAAGGAACGTATCGTGCCCGTTGGCCGCTATGCTATTAGCGCCATAAAAAATTGGCTCAACGTACGTAATGATTGGTGTAAAATAGACAATACCAGCTGCGCCTTGTTTATTAGTCAGCGCGGCAGACGCCTCGGCGCACGCAGTGTGCAAGCGCGCATGGCGTATTGGGGTAAGCAACAAGGTTTGGGCGCGCGGCTTAACCCGCATAAACTGCGCCATTCTTTCGCCACACATGTACTGGAATCCAGTGGTGATATTCGCGCAGTACAAGAAATGCTTGGGCATACCAATTTATCGACAACGCAGATCTACACCCATCTCGACTTCCAACACTTGGCCAAGGTATATGATGCCGCACACCCGCGTGCCAGGCGTCAACACAAAGACTAGCGAAACTCTTGAAAGTACGTTATTAACCGCCACTATGTCAGACTGTTCGTTGTATTTAATTATGTTATTCAGGAGAGGGCTTCGTGAACCAATTTAGAGGCACAACGATTCTATCTGTGCGCCGCAATGGCAAGGTTGTTATTGGCGGTGATGGCCAGGTCTCGGTCGGCAATACCATTATGAAAGGCAATGCGCGTAAGGTACGGCGGCTTTACCATGACAAGGTGTTGGCTGGCTTTGCTGGCGGCACTGCCGATGCCTTTACCTTATTTGAACGTTTTGAAGGTAAGCTCGAAAAGTATTCAGGTAATTTGACCCGCAGCGCTGTCGAGCTAGCAAAAGACTGGCGCACGGACCGTATGCTGCGCCGACTGGAAGCCTTGCTCTGTGTCGTCGACAAAGAAGCCTCGTTAATTATCTCAGGTAATGGCGACGTTATTGAACCTGAACACGAATTAATGGCGATTGGCTCGGGTGGTTCTTTTGCCCAAGCTGCTGCACGCGCACTGCTTGAAAACACTGACCTCGATGCCCGCGATATCGTTGAAAAAAGCCTGTCTATTGCTGGCGATATCTGCATCTACACCAATCATAACCTGACTATCGAAGAGCTCGATAGTAGCAACACCTAAAGGAAGCCCCATGTCCAGCATGACCCCACGTGAAATTGTCGAAACGCTCGACCGTCACACCATCGGCCAAGCCGATGCCAAACGCGCTGTTGCCGTTGCGCTACGTAACCGTTGGCGTCGTGCCCAGCTTGGCGAAGAGCTGCGTAATGAAATCACACCAAAGAATATTTTAATGATAGGCCCTACCGGGGTTGGTAAAACCGAAATTGCACGACGCCTAGCCAAACTTGCCGAGGCACCATTTGTTAAAGTTGAAGCGACAAAATTCACCGAAGTCGGCTATGTCGGTCGCGATGTTGACTCGATCATCCGTGACCTTGTCGATATCTCTATTAAAATGGGCCGTGAAAAAGAAACCAAAAAAGTACAACAACGCGCTATGGATGCTGCCGAAGAAAAAATTCTCGACATCTTATTACCACCCGCACGTGGCACTTCAGAAACCGATACCGAAAGCCACAGCTCGACACGACAAAAATTTCGCAAAAAACTGCGCGAAGGTGATCTTGATAATCAAGAAATCGATATCGAAGTGGCTGCGGGTAACATAGGTATAGAAATCATGACACCACCCGGCATGGAAGATATGACCAACCAGCTACAAGGTCTGTTTGAAAACATGAATAGCGGTCAAACCAAAATACGCAAGGTCACCATCAAACAGGCAATGAAATTGCTGACCGATGAAGAAGCAGGCAAATTGATTAACGAAGAAGAAATCAAAGAGCGAGCGCTGAACAACGTCGAACAAAATGGAATCGTCTTTCTTGATGAGATCGATAAAATTGCTCAGCGTGAAGGTAGTAATGGTGGCGGCGAAGTTTCACGCCAAGGCGTACAACGCGACTTATTACCACTGGTAGAAGGCTCAACCGTTACCACCAAATCCGGCATAGTAAAGACCGACCACATCCTCTTTATTGCCTCGGGTGCTTTTCATCTATCAAAACCATCAGACCTTATCCCTGAGTTACAGGGACGCTTCCCAATCCGCGTTGAACTCAGTGCGCTGGGCGTTGATGACTTTGTTAAAATTCTGACCGAACCCAGCGCCTCATTAACACAACAATATACAGCGCTGCTGGGCACAGAAGGTGTCAGCGTTAAATTCAAGGACGATGGCATCCGTCGCATCGCCGAAATCGCCTGGCAAGTTAACGAGCGTATCGAAAACATCGGCGCACGGCGCTTGCATACTGTGATCGAACGCCTATTAGAAAGCGTTTCCTTTGACGCGCCTGACCAACCCGATTTAACGGTTACCGTTGATGCCAGCTATGTCGACAAGCATTTGTCCGAGTTGGTCGCCGATGAAGACCTGACTCGTTATATACTGTAGCGTTTCTCTTAATAAAGTAATCGCTATGCCTGTTCCCGTTCCTACTGATATTAAACTGCACCAACAATCACGCGTCCTCGAAATCCATTTTGATGAGGAAGTGTTTGAACTCAGTTGCGAATACCTGCGTGTCTACTCACCGTCGGCAGAAGTACGAGGCCACGGCCCTGGCCAGGAGGTACTACAAGTCGCCAAAGAACACGTTAACATCAAAGCCATTGAACCAGTCGGTAACTATGCTATCAAACTAGTGTTTGACGACGGCCATGACAGTGGGCTCTACACTTGGGAGCTGCTGCATCATTTAGGCTCACGTCAAGATGAGTTATGGCAAGATTACCTGGATCGTCTTAAGAAATTGGGCTACCAAAGAAAGCCATGAGGCCTAACTATGGATAACAACACGACACACTTCGGTTATAAAGACGTTCCGCTTAACGAGAAAGTAAAAAAAGTCGGCGCTGTGTTTGATTCCGTCGCAACAAAGTACGACATCATGAACGATGTTATGTCGATGGGTGTGCACCGCTTGTGGAAATGGTTTGCATTAGAGGTCTGTGCCATACACGAAGGCGAGCGCGTACTTGATATTGCCAGTGGCACCGGCGATCTCGCGGCCAAACATGCACAACGCGTCGGCGCTAGCGGCCTAGTTATCGCTAGCGACATTAACAATAGTATGTTAAGTGTTGGTCGTGATCGGCTCGTCGATCGAGGCATTTTAGGCAGTGTGCGTTATGTACAAGCTGATGCTGAGCAATTACCCTTCCCCGACAATTATTTTGACTGTATTACGATCGCTTTTGGCTTACGTAACGTCACCAACAAAGACACTGCGCTGGCCTCAATGCAGCGCGTATTAAAACCAGGCGGTCGTTTGCTGGTGTTAGAATTTTCAAAACCCCATTCATTTTTAAAAGGCATTTACGATACTTACTCGTTCAAACTTTTGCCTTTATTCGGCAAAATTATTGCCAAAGACGAAGACAGCTACCGCTACCTCGCCGAATCCATACGCATGCATCCCGATCAAGAAACACTGAAAACCATGGTTCTCGATGCCGGTTTTGATCAGTGTGATTATATGAACTTGTCTGGTGGTATTGTTGCCATGCATCGCGCTTATAAGTTTTAGCCAGGACACTGTACTAGTATGAGCGACTATGTTGACCTGCCCGGTGGACTTGCCATTGCTTTAGAAGCTGCCATTAATCGCGGTATTGCACTCGACCCCGAAAGTCGCGAGCAACTGGCTGAAATCAGCGGTAAGATCATTGTCATCGAACTCGACAAACTCAATAGACGCTTAGTTATGCACATAGATGAACATCGTGTGCGCTTATTGACCCATTTCGACGGCAAAGCCGATGCCACCATTCGTGGTACACCTACAGCACTGGCACAAATGGGATTAAATAAAGACAAAGGCCCAGCCAGCAGCGGCGTGAGTTTTAGCGGTGATCCCGACCTTGGTCAACGCTTCCAACAAATCATCAATCGCTTTGAAATCGATTGGGAGGGTGAGCTAGCCAAAATCACTGGTGATGTCATTGCCCATCAAGCGGGTAGCGCCGCACGCCATCTCTTTGACTGGTTAAAACAGGCTGGCTCATCACTAGAGCAAACTGCCACTGATTATGTCCGTTATGAAACCCGCAGCGCCATTGGGCATGATGAGCTGGAGCAGTTTCTTGGCGAGGTTGATACACTGCGTAATGATGTTGCCCGTATTGAACAACGCGTTAACCGTCTTAGCAAGAAATTACTAACAAAAGAAGAAGCCCCCGCCAATAACTGAACTCACAAAAACAATGATTAAAGCCAGTCAACTTTTTCGTCTTATCCACATCAATTATGTCTTAATGAAGCATGGGCTGGATGAAATAATTCTTGCTACACATTTATTTCGCCCCATACGCTTTTTAGTCTATTTGTCGCCCTGGTATTGGCTAAAACGCGATAAAGGCACGCGCGGTGAGCGCATTCGCCTGTGCTGGAAGAGCTTGGCCCTGTCTTCGTCAAGTTTGGTCAAATTGTCTCGACACGCCGTGACTTGCTGGCACCCGACATCGCTGAGGAACTGGCCAAACTACAAGACCAAGTGCCGCCTTTTGCCGGTGATATCGCACGCACCATCATCGAAAAAGAATTGGGTGCAGCTATTGGTGATATCTATAAAGATTTTGATGAAACACCCTTGGCCTCTGCCTCTATCGCCCAGGTTCATGCCGCGCACCTCAAAGACGGTAGCGACGTTATTGTTAAAGTAGTACGACCTGATATTAAAAAACGCATCAAACGTGACGTT
>JAESQP010000098.1 GCA_016765075.1 Gammaproteobacteria bacterium | reverse complement strand
TATTCTCTCGCCACCTTCAGCGACCCTGCGCTAACACGCAAAAAGGCAACCAAAGTCGGCTACGACCAGAATGGTCTATGTGCCCCTTGTGCAAGCTAAAGGCATTTAGTGCCAGGAATAAAATAATTTAGTTAATGTTGAAGTGGTTATAAAGCTGCCCGTTCGCACCAAATACCAATTTGCAATCCTACCAGCTAAGATCGAATTAAATAGGAAACGTCAGCAGCGCTTAAGAGTGACAATCTCTCGTTCTAATTAAATGAATCGATCGTACAACATTAACCGCTCAAAACAAGGTTACTGGCATTTTACAATACAATCTATCCTTAATTGATAAGAGTATCGGCAGCCTTTTTACTATAGTTTATAGCAGTTGTAACACTTGCGGGCATAGCCAAATCCGCATACCCACGCAACGTGTAGCTGGGCTCTCGATAATCCAGCTTAGATGAGTACCAGCCTGCTATATACGGGTGCTCTTGCCCCTTCAGCGCCTCCCATGTCATAGCAGAATCCAGCTGAAGATGAACCACTCTGGAATCGCCATTTTTGGTGAGCGCCCACGTATTCCTGTCACCCTGTTGCGCTAATTGTATACCGGGAGCGCATTGAAACCAGATTTCAATGCGATGATTATTTTTGCCCTCCAATTGGTCTAAAATATCGATCTTACCTGCCTGAGAACTGAGTCAAATCTCTCTACTATGTGTCACCCCTATATCCTGGTATCCGTTATGGCACCCTTTTACCCATTGTTCATCTTCAGTCGAGCCACCATAATCGATCAACCTAGCAGTGGCATGGTTTGACCACATGAACGGACCGCGCATTGTAGATTGATCCCTCCCATCCACGACCAGACAGTTATGCGCACAAGTGCTTCTAAAGTGATCTCTCCATTCCGGGAAATGGTGATAAACATAGGTACCTGGGTCAACCAGCCACCACTCACCGTCGATGGCAAGCGTGAAACTAAGCGCATCGGCATGCCCATGTGCTGCAATGGACAGATATCCGAGAGACCCTGCATCAAAAACCAAATGCAATCTTCGTTGCCGAGAATCGCGTAGCCGCCGTCGGGGTAAATCCGTGGATAAGGGCCAGCCACGGGCAAGCAAGGTGGCGACCTGCTCAATGTATCGTGCTCACCCCCGATAAGTCCGTACCAAAAGGCTTTTTCCGCCAACCGCTCCGGAACACACTTGTTTCTAATAAGCTTTTCTGCATCCAGCACTTCTTTGTAAGGATTTACTGGCCAAACTGCAGAAAATCGTGTAACAAATCCATCATCCGCATCTCCCAGCTGGGGCGGATGGCCACCTGCTGGCGTTACATCTCGAACAAAATCTGCCATCGCCGCCAAACGCGCACAGAATTTCTCTGAAAAGGGTGAATCTACACGGCGTCCTGTAACTTGCAAGAACAGCGCGTAATCCAAAACCCAAAGATGATAGTACAACGCTTGCTCTTTCCCCACCCCATCCGAGAACACTTGAAGCTGCAGCTGTTCTTCCAACTCTTCTTGTGCATCATCCCTCCACTGCTCGCCATGTTCGCCTAGATCAAACACCTGGCAAGCGACCCACAATCCAGTAAGCTCTCCAAAAAGATGATTGCCCGCAGAGGAGTGTCGAGAAAGAAAATGCCGAATAAACCAGGCTTGCAGGTATATCGAATCTCCCAAAGCTTTGGGATCAATAACCACCTTAAACAGGCCTTCGCCGCCATTTCTTGAAGCGATTAGACTATGAATCAACGCCCAACTAATCAGCCTTAATGCAAGCTCAAGTGCACTACACCAGTGGATTCCGATTGCGAACGGGTTTTGGTTTACCCATGTTTCAATCTGACTAGTTATAGGTTCTAGATAGCGCTCTTCGCCAGTCATTGCATACGCAACTGCCAGCGGCACGAGATGGTGATGCCTTCCTAGCTCCCACACCACCTTAATATTGCCAACCAGCTCCACATTCCTATAGTTGATCGATTTACCGTAAATTTGCGGCGCACGCACGCCAGAAACTGTATCAACATGCCAGTCAATAGGCTGCTTGAGTTGTACTTTATGATGCCCAAACAGTTCAATTGATCCAGAAACCAAATCACTAAGACAACTTTCGTCCAAAGCGTATCGACACTCCCACAGAGACTGGTAATCACTCAATGGTGGTAACAGCAATCGTCTGCTTATAACAGAGTTTGGCGGTTTTGGGCTCCAACCACCAAGCACTCGCTTTTTCTCCATAATTTGCTTGACGTGACGAATGACGCGGAATGCAACCTCTCTCACCCCCATCCGGCGAAGGCGGTTGAATGTCCAGCTTAAACTCAAGCTCATGAATAACATTCCTGTAGAATAACGAGTGCAATAAATTTTGCTTTCTCATTGTATAGAATATAGGACGAACAAAAAATTAATAGCTGAAATAATGCTTAAATCTTGCGTAGAAAACCGCCATCAAAAAAATTCAATCTTTGTATCTGGCTTATTGACAATGCGTATTTCTCACTAAGATCGTTTTTCGCTATTATGCTAAATGCTAACGCAACTTTTTACGCATACACCCCTCTCAACCACTGTAAATATTTTCCGCGAAACCCACGGTCATAACCACGACTGATACATATTGCGCTCAAATACCCAGGTAATACCTCAGCAACGAAGTAAAATGCACTCAGTAGACTCAGGTAATTCTCTAAGAGAACACTTAAATAGTGAGCATTCTCTAGTAGGGCTGACCGCCCCGTGCCTATTCTTATCCTCACAAAAAACAAACATATATCTTACACACTGACTTGCATTAATAAACTAGACTTGGGCTTGCCAACTTCTAAGAATTTCTTGCTTAAAAACCATCACAATGCACTCAACCAACTCACTCTCTTTAGGCCATTGAGTCCTCACAAAAAAAATCTCCACCAGATTACTGGCGGAGACCATTGCAAAGCGCGAATCTCAGTTAATGTGTTATCGGTGAATCAGACACGATAAAGTTATCGTAATACTGGTATTG
>JAESQP010000097.1 GCA_016765075.1 Gammaproteobacteria bacterium | reverse complement strand
TTGTGTTGTTGGTACAGATTGTTGTTAGCGCCTGGTTTTTACATCAGCATCGCGAGCAAGATGTTAAACATATTAACCAGTTATTGAGTCTCAATTCTTTGTCAGCTTTAATGGCAAATCATGCCGTTGCTATTAGCCAGCTTAAATTGAACGAGTTTGTAAAGTTGGCATCAAACGTTGAGCGCTACCAACAAAATCTTGATGTGCTACGGCCTGGATATCAGCAGGGCGAAAGTGAATCCTGGCAGACGTTTAAGCAATTAAACGATATTTGGAAACCCATTCGTGAAGCTGCATCTGA
This sequence comes from Gammaproteobacteria bacterium, assembly GCA_016765075.1. Taxonomy (NCBI): domain Bacteria; kingdom Pseudomonadati; phylum Pseudomonadota; class Gammaproteobacteria; species Gammaproteobacteria bacterium. The sequence continues at coordinate 6,427 of JAESQP010000097.1, read as the reverse complement.
TTTGCTCGCTATGGATGAAAAATTGCGACGTTTGCGTGCTGCTGTTGAAGACACCGATCAACGTCTCCCAACTATATTGGTAGAACATGACCACGTTATTGATGCGCTACGAGTTGCGTTAAAAAATCCTGCCAGGCTACGCTTATTGCGCGAGCAACGATTGATACTACATCGTATGGCGGCGAATGCTAACGCTGCGACTGCTAGTGTTCTCAGTGCAGTTAATGCGAATGCGCGCGTTGCACTTTCAGATTCTATCGAAGCTGATTTATTTCTATTGGAAAAAAGTCTTGGCATTATGGTTGCTGATAATAAGGCAACATTGGCAGCAGTTAACCAAGATGATTTTGATGTTTCCTTGTTGCTTAATATCGATGTGATAGCTGAACATTTGGTTGAGCTAGTAGAGAATATGCGTAGGGTTACCACATCACTTGTGGTGATGCGCGACATGAATAAACATGCACAGTTACTTATCGAAGATAGTGGTTTGTTAGTGCGGCCTGTTAAGCAATTGATTGCCGATTATTTGCGAGCAGCTAGAGCGCCAGGAAAAAAACAAACATGGCTTTATTCATCCCTTGCACTGTTGCTGTTCTGGTTGTTTTATAGGGCTTACTGTCACATTCGTCAGATGAGTGATGAGAAATTGGCATTGTTATTTGAAAAGGAAAATTTGCAGACAGGCGTTGATAGCATTGCAAGACAGATAGCTAATTTTTCTGAGGGTGATCACGCGATTAATGCGAGTTCTAAATCGATTGATTGCCAGCATTTGGTCGAGCAAGTCAATCGTATGATGGCGCATGTCAACTCACTGGATCAGAAAATAGCGAAATATTTTTTACCGTTGATTAAGCGTGTGGCAACAGAAAAGTCTGAGGTGATGGTGATCGTAGACAGAGAGGCTACTAATATTGCACGCTTAAGCGCTGAGATTAACAATGTGGTGTCAGGGCAAATGTCGGGCTCGACAGTGTTGGCAAGCCAGGTTATGCAGACGCAGGCGCAGTTACAGTCTTTGTTAAAACAGATTGACGTAGCGAAAAAACAATTAGTGAAAGTGGATGACAGCCAGCCAACGGAAGTCACTGTGCATGCAGTGCGACAGCTACACCAGCATATCGATGATCGTTTGCGTTCATTAGTTGAGTTGTCACAACGTATTAATCTTGAGGTGATTGATCTGAGCTCTACGCTTGCAAGTAGGTCTGGCAGCGATAGAGTGCTGCGACGAGCAATTGAACAATTACAATCATTAACTCGACGTTATCATGGGCAAGCAAATGATGTTGCACAATTACTTAACGATATGACGTTGGCCACGAATCCTCTGCTACAGAAAATGAATCGTGTTGAAGGCATAACAGGAGCCTTTGAGCGCCTTCAGTCTAGCGCAATCGACGATATCAATAAGATTGATCAAGGATTGTCTGACTTTGCTCGGACTATTGCCGGTGCTGATAGGGAGCAGGCGCGGCATATTGAAGCGATAGCATTAATTTTGGATGCATTGCAAGAGGGCAATCAGCGTTTGTCAGTAGCAGCGGTAGATAGTGATGTTGGTATAAAGCAACTGAATAAGCTGGCCACTGAACAGCTGGGAACGTTAAAAGAGCCAGATGCTGGCGATGCGCTTGATAAAGGAAAAAAACAGTGAGTGCTGCTCGTAAAACTTTCTCGATGGCTGATCATGTTGTGGGTGAACAATCACTTCAAATTATTGATTATTGTCGAAAGCTTGTTGATGAGAAAAAAGAATCACTGTCTGTCGGCGAGATAGAGTATTTTTCACTTGAACTAAAATGCGTTAGTGGTGCGCTTAGTATGCTGTCAAACAGGGCGACAGCATTGTTGGCTAAAGAAATTGGCGAGGTTCTTTCTGTTGTCGTAAACAAGCAAGGCCTTGATAAAAGTACACTCTTGATATCGATTTCTAATGCGCTGTCTGATTTAAAAACGGCAGTATGCTCCGAGGCTCGGTTTTGCCCCCCCTTGAGAGAGGGCACGTTGCAGCAAGAGACATTGAGTGCCGCTGCTAGTTATCGCCTTTTGTCAGTGATCAATATATTGCGGGCAGACCGAGGCGAGCAGGCGGTCTCTGCCAATGAAATTTATACTATTGACCTTGGGGTGGTGCCAGTAAACCAAAACCTCAATGCAAGCACCGATAAATTTGTGGTGGTAGCTAAGAACAAGGCGCATCAATTTCAAGCGGCGTTGCTAGCCTGGTATCAAGATTGCCAAAACCTGAATTCAATTAACATCTTGGTAGCGATCGCTGATAACTTAAGGCTTGCTGCAGTCGAACGTCCCCATATTCAATTTTTTGAAGTGATGGCTGCGCTAATCGATTCACAACGTGGTTGTTCCCAGGTGGGTCAATCTGTACGGCTATTATTAGCGCATGTCGAACGTTATATACGCCAGTTAGCTGGTGCAGATACAGCTTATGTGCCAACGGCGCTTACTAAAGATGCGCTACATCACATTGCGGCTAATTGCTATCAGCATAGTGAGCGTGTAATAAGCATTTTAGGCCGCTATGGTTTACGCGATCGTCGCAGCGGTCATGGCCGCGAAATTGACAGTAGTGAAGATACTGTAGGTCGGGCAATTGGTGCACCTCCAAGTGATCCTGAGCTATTAGTTATTAAAGGTGATTCAACACGCCAAGCGCTGCTTGAATGTCGCCGTGAATTGGCGCTGATGGAACGCTCATTAGAGTTGTGGTTGGCTGACAAATCTAATGCTGACGTGTTGGTTAGCGCCTACGATACATGTTACCGCGTTATGCGTTGTTTTGAATTGATTGGCCTGGACAGGCAGGCAAAGATTTGTTTGCAGGCGCAACATTACCTGGTTGAATTGCAAGGGTCGCAAGCTTGTGATAATCAAGAAATTCTTGATAACGATCATTACATGGTGTTTGCTGAAGCGATTGCCGCTTTGGCGTATTTTTTGGATGAAGCAACACAGATGAATGCTGCAATGTCGCTTAATGTTGATGAGTTATTGCAATTAGCTGAGACACGGCTTGCTGAATTAGGCATTGATCAAGCTGAATTAGCGCTAATAGACTCTTCACCGTCTAGCGAGGTAAGTGACCAAGTAGATGATAGGGCTGAGCCGATTACGGTGAATGAGTTTATTGATAAAGGCATTATCACTGATGATAGCGCCCAGATAACGGGCGACATAACAGCCGGGGTCGTAGATAGTGCTATAGATCGTGACATCATTAATAATTTTATCCATGAGGCGTCGAGCTTGCTGGCTGAGCTTAATACGCAAATGGAAACATGGCGTGGTAGTGATGAGCGGAGCACGCCTATGCTGGCGTTACAGCGTTTATTGCATACTCTAAAGGGTAGCTCACACCTTGCAGGGTATTATGATATAGGTTACTTATGCCATGGCTTAGAATCGATGTTAGCTTCGATACAAGCTGGGGTATTGCCAGCATCAAGTTCCCTGATGGAGTCGTTTCAGCAATCAATCGCGAGCATGTCACGCATGCTTACGATTCAGCCTCAGCCAGGCAAGTTTTTTCAGGGTGTCTCCCCGCCCGATCAAAGCCAGACTGAAATACCAGATCAGTTTGCACTGGATGTCATGGTTCACACGCAGGACAATAACAATCATTTGCAGCGATTGTTGCAGCTTAATGCTGAGCAATTAGTTGGCCAAGCGCAGTTGTTTAATGATGTTGCTAAGGCCATGGTGGTTGTGGCAGAGCTCGACGCGACGATTCATCGCTTATCTGCTGAGCTTGATGACACGGGAGAGGGGTATAACGCGATGGCATCAGGACAAGATGCACCCCTCAAGGGGGCTCTTTTTAGTACCCCCTCGAGGGGTATATTGGAAGGAGCTCCTGGAGTGCAAAAAGTACGTTTGGCTGAAGCCGTCAGTGATCTACGCTTGGCCACGAATCAAGTGCTAGGTCATGTTGGTAATATTGAAACGCGCATTGATACCATTTCAGATGCAACAGGATTAATGCGCCAGACGTTGGTAGATACACGGATGGTTGGTCTGGATATTAACGCGAGCGCTTATCAACGCCTTGTTGAGCAGACCGCGATGCAGCTTGAAAAGAACGTTGTATTAGTCATTGATGATTGCGCTATAAAGTTTGATCGCACTGTCTTAAGTTGTGTTTCTGCGGCGCTTGGCCATTTGCTGCGTAATGCAGTTGATCATGGCGTCGAGTCAGAAGCGTTACGAGTGAATGCAAGCAAGCCTGCAAGGGCATCGATTCTTATTGCTTGCACAGTGAATGCACGAGGTATTGCAGTCACGATAACGGATGATGGTGCGGGCATTGATACGCGCGCGCTTTGGCGCTGCGCTTTGGCTAAAAAGCTGATTGATCAAGACGCAGACTTTAGTGAAGAAAAAGCGCTTGAGTTACTATTTAATCCAGCCATTTCAACTAAACCGCTGGTAACACAAGTGTCTGGACGTGGTGTCGGTCTCAATGCCGTTAAAACCACAATAGAGCAGTTGAGTGGAACCCTTTCAGTCGTTAGCGAATTGGGCAAAGGAAGCTGTTTTACACTTAATTTACCGTATTCTGCGGCTTTGATTCCTGCAACAATCGTAACGGTTGCAGGCCGACGATTTGCTTTGCCTGGGCGGATCGATTCAATCGCCATTAATAAAGAGCAACCCGAACAAGCGTTAACAGTTGCTGAAAAAACCTATGCATGTGTCACGCTTGAGGATCTATTTATGATTAGTCCTCAGGGATACACTGCACCCCGAGGCTCGGTTTTGTCCCCCCTTGCACCCCAAGGGCACGTAGAGGGGGAGCACGTTGAAGCACGGCCATCTAGTGGTCAGTCAAGGGCGTTGTTGTTTGATGATGAAAATGCTCAGTTTGCTTTGATTGTCGATACGGTTGAAGGTAATGAGAATATTATCATTGACCCTGCTGGCTCGCAGTTATCCCAAGCGGCTTACCTGGCGGGTATCGGTTTGCTTGAAGAGGGCGTCTTGGTGCCGGTACTTAATCCTGATTTTTTTCTGCGCCTTGTCTCTCAATCGCATGTTAGGCGCGATGGTGAAAACGCCACGCAGTCGCTATTTGGTCGGTGCAAAGTATCAGCAGCGAAAAGGATATTAGTGGTTGATGATTCGCTTACTACGCGCCGTTATTGTGAAAAATTATTACATAATCACGGCTACCGTGTCGTTGTGGCAAAAACCGCAGAAGAGGCATTAGCTATTGCTAATGAGGTGCATATTGATTTATTGCTGACGGACCTGCAATTGCCACAGATGGATGGATTTCAGCTGATTGATAGTTTGCGACAACAACCACAATACGATGCTTTACCAGTTGTGCTTATCAGTGCTAGCGACCGTGATGAGGAGCAAGTACAACGTCATGGTATTGCCGCTTGGTTGAACAAGCCGTATCGAGATCAAGAACTTTATGATGTAATTAAGCATCTGACAGATAAGTAGTGCTGGCAGGGGTCTGTGAGCACGCTTTAGCTAACTCTGACAAGTTAGCCCTCAAGTTCATGCTTGATATGTCGATGTTTGGTGCGTAGATCTAACGTTTAATGCCTTTATGTCAACACAAATCGGGAAGAAATTAGGGTTACTGGTATGCAAACCAGAAGCGATTCAGCGCTTGTCTGAGCCGCTAGAAAGTTGTGGCTGGACAATCAGTCAAAGCGTTGTATTGGTTCACGATCAGATTGTAGCGGGGCTGTTTGAAGGTGCCAGTGCGCTAGTGGTTGATCTTGATGGCGCTGATAATAGTCAATTACAGCATCTCAATGAACTTGTTAGCGCCGAAGTACGCCCTGTTCTCTTTAGCGATTCTGCTCATGATCAAGATTGGCAGCAACACCTGCATATCAAATTAACGGATCTGCTGAGCAAAGTTGAACTTCATATTGATATAAAGCCACTCGATAAAGTGGTTGGCGACGATGGCGTAAGAGAGCCAGCGATTAAAAGCGATAGTGATATAGCAGATGTATCCGTTATGTCAGGCAATGTTTGGTTGTTGAATAGTTCGCTTGGTGGGCCTGAAGCATTACGAGAGTTTTTTAGCACGCTGTCTTCAGGTTTGCCCATCAGTTTTATTGTGATGCAGCGTGTGGCTAAAGAGCATATTAAGGTATTGGTGAAGCATCTAGAGCAATATACTGATTATTCGATATCAGTAATGAATGAGCCTATCGTGCTATGTGACGGAACTCTAATATTAGTTGCAGATGGCAGTGGCTTTGCTATTGATAATAAAAATACATTGCTACCTAATACGATTTCGCTACACGAACGTGCCTACGATCAAATGATGACAGTGCTCGCTGAGCGATATGGTGTCAATGCCAATGTCATCGTATTCAGCGCTATTGGCGAAGATGGCACCAAGGGTTGCCAGAAAGTTCTTGCATCAGGC
>JAESQP010000096.1 GCA_016765075.1 Gammaproteobacteria bacterium | reverse complement strand
GCATCACCGGAACGACCTGCGCGACCAGTACGGCCAACACGGTGAATATAGGCTTCGGCGTCATACGGAATGTCGTAATTGATAACGTGTGAAACACGCTGAACATCGAGGCCACGTGCAGCAACGTCGGTAGCGACAACGATATCGAGCGCGCCTTTCTTAAGTTGATTCACGGTGCGTTCGCGTTGTTTTTGTATGATGTCGCCATTGAGTTCTGCGGCGGCATAGCCACGTGCACGCAGTTTGTCAGCAAGTTCGACAGTGGCTGTTTTAGTGCGGACAAAAATAATGACGCCATCAAATGTTTCTGCTTCGAGAATGCGGGTAAGGGCATCGAGTTTATGTGAACCGCTGACCAGCCAATAGCGTTGACGAATATTTTCTGCGGTCGTGGTTTTAACCTTGATGGTGACTTCTTCAGGGTTGTTCAAATATTTTTGCGCAATCCGGCGAATGACTTTCGGCATGGTGGCGGAAAATAAACAAATCTGACGCTTGTCAGGTGTTTGTTCTAATACCCATTCGACTTCTTCAACAAAGCCCATACGTAACATCTCATCAGCTTCATCAAGCACCAGGGCTTTCAGTCCGCCTAATTTCAAGGTGCCGCGCCGCATATGGTCGGTGACACGCCCAGGGGTGCCGACAACAACATGCAAACCGCGTTTTAGTGCGCGAATTTGTACGCCGTAATCTTGCCCGCCATAGATAGGCGCAACATGGAAGCCTTTAATGTGGCTGGCATAGCGTTGGAATGCTTCAGCAACCTGAATGGCCAGTTCACGTGTTGGTGCCAATACCAACACTTGGGTCTCCTTGCGTCGCACATCGATTTGCGATAGCAGTGGCAGGGCGAACGCAGCCGTTTTGCCTGTTCCCGTTTGAGCTTGACCAATGACATCGCGATGATTAAGCAGGTGTGGAATGATAGCCGCTTGAATTGGTGAGGGCGTTTCATAGCCAATGACCTGCAATGATTCGAGTACATTTTCACTCAAACCGAGGCTGCTAAATTGGACAGTGTCTTTTGGCTGTGATGTCATGGTTTTGCCTTGATGTAAAGTAGTATATGAATAGGGGGTAGAATACGAATATTGCTACGATCTACGTGGTAGGTAGTTTAATTATTGGTTTTTTGGTTGCTCGATAATAGATGAAGACACGGCCAATATTTTTTACTGAAGCGCATTGCACGCGCTTAGCAATTTCAGTGTCGATATGCTTACGCGTATCGCGGTCACCATAATTGATTTTTACTTTGATTAATTCATGGGTGTTCAATGCGATATCAATTTCATTGATCACATTATCAGTGAGGCCAGCATTACCTAAGGTGACAACAGGCTTTAAATTATGCGCCAAAGCGTTAAGATGGCGGCGTTCTTTTCCAGTAAGCATTAGATATGAATACTCCAAACAAGCATGACCCAATCAGGGCTAAAAAGCACTTTGCCCCCCGAGGGCACGTAGCGGTTTCAGCGAGCCCATTCAATGGGGTTAAGCTCGAGCTAGCCCTGATACTCGTCATTGGGCTCATACTTTGGCTTATACTCGAACGGCTCTTTCCTCACCGTATTGAAGCTTTTATCATGCTCGTTGGCTATAGCTTGCTGGCGGCGGGGTGGATAATTTTGCGTGTGCGTAATGTGCTAAAACAGACATTGGAGCTCAAGGTCAAACAGGCGAAGCCTTAATGACCAAAACAAACTCAAACGTCCAGCCGTACATTATGCCAGAAATAGGATGTCAGTGCTATGTCTAGTCGTGCCAGCAAGTCACGTTGGTTGCAACGTCAGGAAAAAGATGAGTACGTTAAACGTGCCAAGGCTGAGGGGTATCGTTCACGTGCCGTCTATAAATTAGCAGAAATTAATGAGCGTGATCGTATTCACATTCAGGGCAAATTGATCGTGGATTTGGGCGCTGCCCCTGGCAGTTGGTCGCAATTAGCGGCAAAATGGTGTCAGCATAAGAGCGATATCATTGCACTCGATATTTTGCCTATGGATAGCGTGGCTGATGTTGAGATTATTCAGGGTGATTTTACTGAAAATGCGGTGTTTACGCAGTTAATTAAGACTATTGATGGGCGTGAAGTAGGGCTTGTTCTTTCTGATATGGCCCCCAATATCAGTGGGGTAAGCTCAGTAGATCAGCCAAAATCGATGTATCTGGCGGAGCTGGCTCTTGACTTGGCACGGCAGGTGCTTTGTAAGAATGGTAACTTTGCCACTAAGCTATTCCAAGGTGAGGGGTTTGATGAGTATATGCGTGAGGCAAGGGCAAGTTTTACTCACGTGAAGGCGCGCAAACCTCGGGCATCGCGTTCGCAGTCTAGAGAAGTGTATTTAGTGGCCAAGGGATACCGAGGAACTAGCGGTTGAATTGCGGTCTATAGTAAGTACGAGCATCGATAGTTTTAATGTGTTTGATGTTATGAGTAGAAAATACCGACGTAAACAATGCAAACGATGTAAAGTTTGCATACACTAGCAATTATATATATGAAATAGGGTACTAACTTTGAGCGATATGGCAAAAAACATTATTCTTTGGGTGGTCATCGCAGTTGTATTGATGTCTGTCTTTAATAATTTCGGGCCACCACAGGTGCCGGTACAGCAGTTGACCTATTCTGAATTTCTCAGTGAGGTGCGTAAGGGTGCCATTACTGAGGTGACTATTCAGGGGCGCACCATACAAGGTAAGCGTGACGGCGGCGATAAATTCATGACCTACAGTCCGAACGACCCCAAATTGGTTGATGAGCTTGTTAACAACGGTGTACAAATCAGCGCTGTGCCACCTGAGCGTCAAGGTTTGTTGATGCAAATGCTGATTTCCTGGTTCCCCATGTTACTGCTGATTGGGGTTTGGATTTTCTTTATGCGCCAGATGCAAGGCGGTGGCGGTGGTCGTGGCGCCATGTCGTTTGGTCGCAGCAAGGCACGTTTACTCGGTGAAGACCAAATCAAGGTGACATTTAATGATGTTGCAGGTGTGGATGAAGCCAAAGAAGAAGTCGGTGAGTTAGTCAAATTTCTACAAGCCCCTGAAAAATTTCAAAAATTAGGTGGTAAAATTCCGCGCGGCGTTTTAATGGTCGGTTCGCCAGGCACGGGTAAAACCCTATTAGCCAAGGCCATTGCTGGTGAAGCCAAGGTGCCATTCTTTAGTATTTCAGGGTCTGATTTTGTTGAAATGTTTGTTGGTGTCGGTGCGTCACGTGTTCGTGACATGTTTGAGCAAGCCAAAAAACAAGCACCTTGCATTATCTTTATTGATGAAATCGATGCAGTAGGCCGTAAGCGCGGCGCTGGTCTTGGCGGTGGTCACGACGAGCGCGAGCAGACACTCAACCAATTACTGGTAGAAATGGATGGTTTTGAGGGTAATGACGGCGTCATTGTTATCGCTGCAACTAACCGTCCTGATGTGCTCGACCCAGCCTTATTACGCCCTGGCCGTTTTGATAGGCAGGTTGTTGTGCCATTGCCTGATGTTCGTGGCCGTGAGCAAATCCTTAAAGTTCACATGCGTAAAGTGCCGCTTAGCGATAATGTAAAACCAAGTATTATTGCGCGTGGGACACCGGGGTTCTCCGGTGCTGATTTAGCCAATTTGATTAATGAGGCTGCTTTGTTTGCTGCACGCGGCAATATGCGTGAAGTTGAAATGGAGCACTTTGAGAAAGCCAAAGACAAGATCATGATGGGCGCAGAACGCCGTTCCATGGTGATGAGTGAAGATGAGAAAAAGCTCACTGCTTACCATGAATCGGGTCATGCCATTGTTGGCTGGTTGGTGCCTTCACACGATCCGATTCACAAAGTAACGATCATTCCGCGTGGCCGTGCCCTGGGTGTCACCATGTTCCTGCCTGAAGAAGATCGCTATAGCTATAGCCGTGAGCGTTTGGAAAGCCAAATCTCAACCATGTTTGGTGGCCGTATTGCGGAAGAAATTATCTTTGGCTCAGAGGCAGTAACCACGGGTGCATCTAACGATATTCAGCGTACCACTGAAATTGCTCGTAATATGGTGACCAAATGGGGCTTATCAGACAAACTTGGCCCGTTGACTTACAGCGAAGAAGAAGGCGAGGTATTCCTTGGTCATTCTGTTGTGCAGCACAAAACAGTTTCAGACGACACAGCGCGCTTGATCGACGAAGAAGTGCGCGTGATTATTGATCGCAACTATAAACGTGCAGAAAATATGTTAAAGGATAATGAAGATAAGTTGCACCTTATGGCAGATGCACTAATGACCTATGAAACTCTTGATCATTCGCAGGTGGGTGACATTATGAATGGTAAAACACCACGGCCACCCAAGGATTGGGATCAAACCGACCCTCCCTCATCAGGCAAGGTTGTTGATGATGTTGAAGATAAGCTGGAAGAAGATGAATCGAAAACGGATTCGACGATTGGTGGGCCAGCCAGCCAACATTAAAGGCGCCTGTTTGGCGGTCTCACTATCTCAAGTAGCGTAGTAATGCTTGACCTGACCAAGTCCCAGCTGATGGGAATACTCAATGTGACCCCCGATTCTTTCTCGGACGGGGGTCTTTTTGTTGGCTGCGATGCAGCGCTTACTCAAGTGAGCCTGATGGTTGAGCAAGGCGCTACGATTATCGATGTTGGCGGTGAATCAACTCGGCCTGGCGCTACTGCCGTTTCCGCTGACGAGGAAATTCAGCGTGTTGTTCCCGTCATTAAAGCCATTCGTGCTGCTCAGCGTTCTTTTTCAGATGTTGTCATATCCGTTGATACGAGCAAACCTGACGTCATGACAGCGGCGCTAACTGCTGGCGCTTCAATGATTAACGATGTTCGAGCCTTGATGGCTCCCGGTGCGCTTGAAGTCGTTGCCAAGTGCAACGTGCCTGTCTGCTTAATGCATGCAATGGGCTCACCACAAACCATGCAAAGCAATCCGCACTATGTGGATGTTGTGACCGAGGTAATGGCATTTTTGCAAGACAGAATAACAGCCTGTATAGATGCCGGTATTGCTCGCGAGCGATTAATCATTGATCCAGGCTTTGGCTTTGGTAAAACCTTGCAACACAATCTTGAATTAGCGCAAAACCTTGATCGGCTTGGCTCCTTAGGGTTGCCAATTCTGGTGGGTGTTTCACGTAAATCAATGTTTGGCGCTATACTCGATGCCGATGTTGATCAACGTTTATTTGCCAGCCTGGCTATGACAACTTTGTTGCTGGATAAAGGTGCATCGATTGTGCGCACACATGATGTTGCCCCAACACGTGATGTACTGAACGTGGTGCAGGCCATGCGCGACTCGGCGCACGAATAAAAATAATGGTGTGATGAAATGAATCGACTATATTTTGGTACCGATGGTATTCGCGGCAAAGTAGGTGAGCACCCTATAACACCTGAGTTTGTTTTAAAGCTTGGTTGGGCGGCAGGACGCGTCTTATGCAAAGGGTGCGTGGGTAAAGGCAAGGTGCTTATTGGTAAAGACACCCGTGTATCAGGCTATATGTTTGAATCGGCGTTGCAAGCCGGCTTGTCGGCAGCGGGTGTTGATGTGTTGCTCAGTGGGCCGATGCCAACACCAGCGGTGGCCTATCTTACGCACACCCTCCATGCGCAGGCCGGTATTGTTATCAGTGCCTCACATAACCCATATTATGACAATGGTATTAAATTTTTTTCCGCTGATGGCACTAAGCTTGATGATGAGATTGAGCTTTCAATTGAAAAAGAGCTATTAAAACAATTGGATACAGTTGAATCATCGAAGCTAGGTAAAGCACAACGTGTGCAAGATGCGGCCGGTCGTTACATCGAATATTGTAAAAGCACCGTGCCACGTAATCTCGATTTGGCAGGGACTAAGCTCGTTATTGATTGTGCTAACGGTGCCACCTACCAGGTTGCGAGTAGCGTTTTTCGTGAGCTGGGCGCACAAGTTACCGAGATTGGCGTCAGCCCCGATGGCTTTAATATAAACGAGGCTTGTGGTGCATTGCACCCGCAAGCACTTAGAGCTACTGTTTTAGAGCAGGGTGCTGATCTAGGTATTGCTTTTGATGGTGATGGCGACCGCGTGATGATGGTCGATCATTTAGGCAATATATTGGACGGTGATGATTTACTTTATGTGATAGCACGTCACCGTTTGCAGGGTAAAGGGTTGGGCCGCGACAAAGTGGTCGTTGGCACTTTGATGAGTAATCTTGGCTTTGAGCAAGCCTTAGCGCAGCATGATATTAGCTTGGTGCGCGCGCAGGTAGGTGATCGCCATGTTCTCGAAAATATGAACAAAGCAGGTTTAGTGCTGGGTGGTGAGGCCTCAGGGCACATTATTTGTTTGGATAGAACCTCGACCGGTGACGGCATTATTGCTGCCCTGCAAGTGCTGGCAGCTTTATCAGGAATGTCGTGTAGCTTGAACCATATTACCTCGCAAATCAGCAAATATCCTCAGGTAATGATTAACGTCAAAGCAGATGCCAGCGTGGTGCAATGTGAGGCAACACGCCAAGCGGTGGCTGCTGCTAAGGCTGAGTTGGGTGATAAGGGGCGCGTGCTATTGCGGCCATCCGGCACTGAGCCAGTAGTGCGTGTCATGGTAGAAGGCGTAGACGAAGCCCAAGTTGGGCGTCTTGCCAAGCAGATTGCTGGCACCATTTCAGACCAGGTTTAAGGCGCATCTGACCTATCTATGAACTTGTATCTTATGCCTGTAGCCAGTTTCTGCGTCGTTTCGCTTTACTATTGGTGAAAACTTGCTAAGACAGGCATATTGGCGGTACTTGAAGCATCGGCGCAACGTGCATGCCGTATTTTTGCCACTTGCTTTGTGCAAAGGCTCTCATGATTGCTATTACAAATTGCTTTATTGCAGTCGTCTCGCTAAGATGCACGGCTATTTTTGAGCTATGGAGCACATCCCAATGCGACAGCCGTTTGTAGTGGGTAACTGGAAGATGAATGGCTCACGCGCTAGCGCACGTGAGCTGATCACAAGCCTTAAGCAAGGCATTGATGCAGTCACTGCTGCGAAAGTAGTGGTATGCCCGAGTTTCGTCTATTTGGCTGATGTGCAAAGCATGCTAAGTGACAGCCATATCGCTTTAGGTGCCCAAAACTTTAGTGATCAGCAGCCTGGCGCTTATACCGGTGAAATTGCTGGTGACATGCTCAAGGATGTTGGTTGTCAGTATGTCATCATTGGTCATTCTGAACGTCGAGCTCTATATGCTGAGACTGATGAATTGCTTGCTAGAAAATTTACAGTTGCACTGAAATGTGGTTTAACTCCAATATTTTGTCTGGGAGAATCGCTTGAAGAGCGCCAGCAAAACCAGACCGAAAACGTCATTGCACACCAGCTCGATGCTATACTCACACTACCAAACGGTGTTGAAGGTCTGCGTAGTGCAGTACTTGCCTACGAGCCTGTTTGGGCAATTGGTACAGGCATGACAGCAACGCCTGAACAAGCGCAAGCAGTACATGCGTTTATTCGGCAGCGTATTGCGGGAAAAAATGCGGATGTCGCAGCGGCGTTGCAAATACTCTATGGTGGTAGTGTCAAAGAGGGTAATGCGGCAGAGTTGTTCTCGCAGACGGATATTGATGGTGGTCTCATCGGTGGTGCATCGTTGGATGCGCAGTCATTTTTAGCCATTTGTCGCGCTGCCAGCGCATAGCCCCAGGTATTTAATTAGACGTTATGCAAACAACTTTATTGATCATTCATGTCATGGTTGCGATCGCCCTTGTTGCGTTGGTTTTGTTGCAGCATGGTAAGGGTGCTGATGCCGGTGCTGCATTTGGTAGTGGTGCATCACAAACTGTTTTTGGTAGTCAAGGCTCCGGCTCATTTCTAACGCGTGCCACTGCAATTTTGGCGACCGTATTTTTTGTGACCTCGCTGATATTGGCCTATTTGTCGGTTGGCCAGGCGACGAGTTCGAATAGCGTTACACAAGGCTGTGCTGATGCCCGTATTAACGATGTTTCTACTGATACCAATATCTCTCAAGATCAAATTTCTGAGGAATTACATCTGCCGGCAGATGTGCCTTTGTTACCTGAAGAGATTGGCTCTGTCACAGAGCAAGGCGTAAACTAGTCGTTAAGTAGTATAGTGATCGTGCGCTCTTGTTGGGGCAGCGGTTTATTGTTTAGCCGATGTGGTGGAATTGGTAGACACGCTGTCTTGAGGGGGCAGTGGCGTAAGCTGTGCCGGTTCGACTCCGGCCATCGGCACCATTAATTATGGGCATAAGTTTATGATTTATAATTATAAAAAAATGAGCCTCGTTGACACTAAGGCAACTCTGGCCGTAAACTCCGCGCATGCTTGATAACTACCTGCCAATTTTGGTGTTTATCTTCATGGGCTTTGTGTTCGGTATTGGCCCCCTGATTGCTGGTTTCGCGCTAGCGCCGCATCGTCCTGACACCAAAAAGAACTCTCCCTACGAATGTGGCTTTGAGGCTTTCGAAGATTCACGCATGAAATTTGATGTGCGCTATTACCTCGTTGCCATCCTGTTTATTATTTTTGATCTTGAAATCGCCTTCCTGTTTCCGTGGGCGATTGTGTTAGATGAAATTGGCTGGTTTGGTTTTGCTGCAATGATGGTATTTCTGGCCATTCTCGTTGTAGGCTTTATCTATGAGTGGAAAAAAGGCGCGCTGCAATGGGAATAGAAGGCGTTTTTGAAAAAAGCATTGTCACTACCACCGCGGATAAAGTAATTAATTGGGCACGTACCGGCTCACTATGGCCAATGACTTTTGGTTTGGCGTGTTGTGCAGTTGAAATGATGCATGCTGGTGCATCACGTTACGATCTCGATCGCTTTGGCGTTATATTTCGTCCTAGCCCACGTCAATCAGACGTGATGATTGTTGCTGGTACCCTGGTTAACAAAATGGCGCCAGCCTTGCGCAAAGTGTATGAGCAAATGGCCGAGCCACGCTGGGTAATTTCAATGGGGTCTTGTGCTAATGGTGGGGGTTATTACCACTATTCATATTCTGTCGTACGCGGCTGTGACCGAATTGTGCCCGTTGATATTTATGTGCCAGGTTGCCCGCCAACAGCAGAGGCATTATTGTTTGGTATTATTCAACTGCAAAATAAAATAAAGCGCACCAATACCATAGCGCGATAACTAAATAGGCAGTCATTAATGGCTAATATGCAGCAGGCGCTATTTAAGCGTCTCAATGACGATTTTACGGATGTCATTGAAAGTGTCACTTACGGTGTCGGTGGCGAGATCACCGTAGTGGCTCATGTAGAGGCGATTAAAGCGTTATGTATTGAGCTGCGTGATCGTGAAAAATATTCCTTTGAGCAGCTTATCGACTTGTGCGCGGTTGATTACCTGGAATATGCAGGCAAAAAATGTGACCCTTCTAGGCGTTACGCCGTGGTCTACCACCTGCTGTCAATTAAACATAACCAGCGCTTAAGGCTTAAGGTCTACGTTAGCGATGAGCAGCCTACGGTCGATTCAGTTATTGATGTTTGGCGTTGTGCCGATTGGTTTGAACGTGAAGCCTATGACCTCTATGGCGTATTGTTCTATGGCCATCCTGATCTGCGCCGCCTGTTAACCGACTATGGCTTTATCGGCCATCCCTTCCGCAAAGATTTCCCCATCTCGGGTCATGTTGAAATGCGTTATGACCCAGAGAAAAAGCGCGTTGTCTATGAACCCGTCAGCATTGAGCCACGTGTCCTTGTGCCACGTAAGTATCGTGAAGATAACCGTTATCTCAACAAAGGTGATTAGGGCGTGATAACCATCAATAAGGCCGTCCTGTTGCGGCTGAAAAGACGCCAGGCAAGGCGTGAGGAGAGTGGTT
>JAESQP010000095.1 GCA_016765075.1 Gammaproteobacteria bacterium | reverse complement strand
CGTTATGGTCAAGTTATGTCATCGGTGGCGGGTGGTGCTGAGGAAGCGGTGCCAGGATTGTATGCAGCGGGGGAATGCGCCTGTGTATCCGTGCATGGTGCCAATCGATTGGGTGGCAATTCTTTATTAGATATTATTGTTTTTGGTCGTGCGGCTGCCAATCATATTATTGCTTATCTTAAGGAAAATCGGCATCACAAAGCATTTGATGATAACGGTATTGCAGCATCTTTAGCACGACTGGCGCATTGGGACAGGAAGGGTGAAGGTGAGACGGTTGCCGGATTAAGAGCCGAATTACAGGCAGCGATGGAAGAATATTGTGGTGTCTTTCGCACTGAAGCTGTGTTGCAGCTTGGTGTCGATAAGGTTAAAACCATTAAGCAGCGTTTGCTAGATGTCACTTTGCAGGATCATAGTAAGGTTTTTAATACCGCGAGAATTGAATTGTTGGAATTAGAAAATTTAGTTGATATTGGCTTAGCAACCGTTGAGTCTGCATTGGCGCGTTGTGAAAGCCGTGGCGCACATTCTCGTATTGACTATCCAAAGCGTGATGATACGCACTGGCTTAAGCATTCGCTCTACCATCTTGAAGAAGGCGTTGTCGATTATAAGCCGGTAAGAATGAAGCCAGTCTCTGTTGCTTCATTTCCGCCGAAAGAGCGAGTGTACTGATGCAAATACGTATTTATCGTTACAACCCTGAAACCGAGAATAAGCCCTATATGCAGAATTATCTGCTTGACAACATAGCCGACGACGCAATGTTGCTCGATGTATTAAAAGCAATTAAAGTGCAAGATGAAACGCTCAGTTTTCGACATTCCTGTGGTGAAGGGGTGTGTGGTTCGGATGCGCTCAATGTGAACGGTCGTAATGTATTGAGTTGTAGTACTGCGGTGAGTGATTTAAAGCAGCCAATCGTTATACGACCGTTACCGGGTATGCCAGTGATTCGTGATTTAGTGGTGGATATGAGTCAGTTTTATCACCACTATCGTGCGGTTGATCCACATCTTATCGTGCACGACCCGGTGCCAGAAGACGAATTTTTGCAAACACCTGAGCAGCGTGCAAAACTCGATGGTTTGTATGAATGCATACTATGCGGTGCTTGCACCACTTCATGCCCGTCGTTTTGGTGGAATCCTGAACGTTTTCGTGGGCCAGCGGCATTGTTGCAGGCTTATCGTTTTGTTGCGGACAGCCGCGACCAAGGTACGGCAACACGCTTAAGCGCATTGGAAGGTTCTTATCGTTTGTTTCGTTGCCATACTATTATGAATTGTGTTGATGCTTGCCCTAAAGGTTTAAACCCCACCCATGCGATTGGCGAGCTAAAGAAACAAATGCTCAAAGACTCGATTTAAAATAATGGAGATGTCACGTTTACGTTGGCGCTGCCGTCGAGGTATGGCCGAGCTGGATGAGCTGCTGGGTAACTTCCTTGATCGTGGGTACATAGATTTAACGAGTGAGCAGCAACAGTGTTTTGAGCAATTACTTGAGCAGTCAGATAATATATTACTCGACTATTTAATGTTAAAAATAAGCTCTACGGATAGAGAAACTAATCATGTCATCGAGCGGATACGCGCTGCCTTTACGCCTTGATATAGGTACATCACGGCAATTACGACTCAGCATAATATTTGCCCACGCGTGGGCAGTATTTGTTGTGTTAGGACTGTCGGCCAGAAATTATATTGTGGCACTATTGTTGGTCTTGGTTTTAGTTAGTTTGTGCTATTACCTTTACCGCTATCGAGCAGGTGGGACGCACATGCCAAGCAGTATCTTGCTAAGAGACTTGGGCATAGTGCGAGTAGAATTTTTAACTGGACAGAATCGTCGAAGTAAACGAGCTGAAATTAGCGGTGACAGTTATTTACATCCCTGGCTGGTGATATTGAATCTCAGGTTTGCTGATGGCAAGAGGCTTTCAATTCCTCTACCTAGAGACAGTCTTGACCACAATCAACATCGGAAATTACGTGTTTACTTGCGTTTGCAGCAATATCGCCTGACGCTAGAATAAGCTGTAGTAGTTGCTTTAACTGCTTTCAAGTGAAAGATACGTATTCTCAATAGTATCGCTGGTGTTGGGGTAGTCTAACGTATAGTGTAGACCACGGCTTTCTTTGCGTGCCATGGCGCAGCGAACGATCAAGTCGGCCAGTGACCAGGTTACGCAATTCGATAAGGTCATTACTGATGTGGTGACTGGCATAGAAATCGTTGATTTCTTGTTGCAAATTATCAATACGTTTGCGCGCTAGTTTTAAGCGTTTATTGCTGCGTACGATACCCACATAGTCAGACATAACACGACGTAGTTCATCCCAGTTATGGTTAATTTCTACAGTTTCCAGTGATGGTGTGACACGGCTGGCATCCCACGGTTTAATTTTTTCAGGCTGGTCGGTCTGCGCCACCAATTGGGTAATATCATCCGCAGCAGCATCTGCCATAACCAAGCACTCAAGCAAGGAATTGCTGGCAATACGATTTGCTCCGTGCAGTCCGGTGCAGGCGGTTTCACCAATGGCGTAGAGGCCATTTAAGTCAGTACGGCCATTAATGCTGGCGACAACACCACCACAAAGATAGTGTGCGGCAGGTACCACAGGAATAGCCTGCTTGGTCAGGTCAAAGCCAAACTGTTTGCAACGCTCATAGACGGTGGGGAAATGCTCAATGATGAAGTCGGCATCACGGTGACTGATATCTAGGTAAACATAGTCCAGGCCTAGGCGTTTAATTTCATGATCTATGGCTCGTGCAACGATGTCGCGCGGTGCCAATTCACCGCGTGGATCAAATTTATGCAAGAAAGCCTGGCCATCACCTGACTTTCCTGTGTCCGATTTTGCCTTGGGCAGTCTTAATTTTGCACCTTCGCCACGCAGTGCTTCAGTCATTAAAAATGACTTAGCTTCGGGATGATAAAGACAGGTAGGATGAAATTGAATAAATTCCATATTACCAATACGACAGCCCGCGCGCCAAGCCATAGCAATACCATCGCCGGT
>JAESQP010000094.1 GCA_016765075.1 Gammaproteobacteria bacterium | reverse complement strand
GCATATGGTAGTGCATGGCGTGTTGCATTTGTTAGGTTTTGATCATCAAGCTGATGAGCAGGCACAGCAAATGGAAGGTCTGGAAATAGAGATTATGCAAGGGCTTGGTTTTGCTAACCCTTACGAATAAAATTTTTGCTAGTACGCTAGCGCAATAGGTGAAAGCAGTCGTTATGCCGGAAGGACAATCTAGTAATGGTTCAAGTTCTCGATCCTGGTTAGAGAAGTTGAGCCAGGCCTTAAGTGGCGAGCCAAAGGACCGACAGCAATTGTTGGAATTACTGCAGGAAGCAGAACAGCGTAATGTTATGGGCGCAGATGCCCTGGTAATGATAGAAGGTGTTTTGCAGGTTGCTGACATGCAAGTGCGTGATATTATGGTGCCGCGTGCGCAAATGACTGTGGTTGAACGCGACCATGAGTTAGAAGAGATGTTGCCTATTATCACGCGATCAGCGCATTCACGCTTTCCGGTTATTGGTGACACTCGCGATGATGTGGTGGGTATTTTATTGGCAAAAGACCTGTTGCCATTCTTTCATAGCGATAAAAATAGTTTTATTTTACGTGAGCTTTTACGGCCAGCGATATTTGTGCCGGAAAGTAAACGCTTGAACGTGTTATTAAAAGAGTTTCGCGCAAGCCGTAACCATATGGCTATTGTTGTTGACGAGTATGGTGGTGTTGCGGGTCTGGTTACGATTGAAGATGTGCTTGAGCAAATTGTTGGTGAAATTAGTGATGAGCATGACATTGATGATGATAGCTACTTTAAAAAACACAGCGATACAGAATTCACGGTTAAAGCATTAACGCCTATTGATGAATTCAATGAGCAGTTTTTTAGTCATTTTAACGATGATGAATTCGACACTATTGGCGGTGCAGTGATCAATGCATTTGGTCATATGCCTGCACGTGGCGATAGCCTGACTATTGGATCGATATCGTTTGATGTGTTAGCGGCAGATAGCCGTCGTTTGCATCTGCTACAGGTTTCGTTGGCAGCGGATTTGGCTGATAAGGTCAATAGTGCAGAGTCAAAACAAAGTGCTTAAGCTAAGGAAGCTCTGAACAAGTCATGATTGTTTTACGCTGGCTAAAATCGTCCCGATTCGCTTCGAAGATCGTAACAATAGAGCGACTATTACCACTCACTTCGAAGCGAATCGGGACGATTTTATCTCAGCCTAAATTCAACCAGACTTGTTCAGAGCTTCCCTAAGGAACCTTTGATCTATTTATGATCTCGACTCTTGCACCTGAAATATCTAGCTTCTGCGTTATACCCCAAGGGCACTTCCTGCGGGGCGTAAATCTTCGCGCGCTAAGCGCGCTTACTCAGGAATGCTATCGCATTCCCTCAGAGCCTGCCCCGCGAAAGCGTGGGGGCGTAATAGCTCACTATTACGTGCGATTTATGCTTTGTTCTCTAAAAGGTATGTCAAATCTGAATATTTTAGCTGCACCCTACTCCGTGCCCTCGGGGTGCTTCGTCCAGAACAGATTAGAAGCTTCCTAGCTTTCTCAATCTAACTACCGGGAGTTTGATTACGTGATATTACGACTGGGCTGGTCTGGCGAATTGCTTGCCTTGTTGGCAGGCTGTGTGACGCCGCTCGCTTTCGCACCCTACGGTTTTTACCCCATTGCCATTATTAGTTTGGCGGTTCTTTTTTCTTTGTGGATAGCGGTTACAGCAAAGCGTGCGTTTCTGCGTGGTTTGCTGTTTGGCATTGGTATGTTCGCTGTTGGCATACAAGGGCTGTTTATCAGCATTCATGAATACGGTGACGTACCGTTTGCTTTAGCATTATTGTTGAGCGCTTTGCTTGTTGTTTACTTATCTTTATTCCCCGCAGTCTTGGGCTATTTGCTGACACGTTTTGCGCCCGGCTTGAGTGTTGTCAGCATAAATTTGAAATTGCTGTTGATCTTTCCCGCAGCCTGGACGCTTAGCGAGTTATTACGCGGCTGGTTGTTCACGGGTTCGCCCTGGCTAAGCATGGGTTATTCACAAATTGATGGCTCACTTTCCGGGGTGGCGCCAGTGCTGGGTGTATATGGCGTGTCATGGTTGCTGGCTTTATGTTCAGGCCTGCTCGTGTTGGTTTTGTTTCGGCGTGGCTTAGTCATAAAGCTGACCTATGTTGCTGCAATAGCGCTCATTATGTTGTGCGGCTCTTTGCTTTCTACAGTGCAGTGGACGGATAACGTAGGTAGCCCTATTAAAGTGAGTTTGATTCAAGGCAATATTCCGCAAAAATTAAAATGGCAGAAGGAAGTTTATCAACCTACTCTTGATCTTTACTCAGAATTAAGCCGAGGACATTGGGATAGCGATTTGATTATTTGGCCAGAAACGGCGATCCCCAAATTTTTTCACGAGGCAGAAGGGTTTATCGATAAGCTGTGGCAGGAAGCCCAAGCAAACGATACAGATTTGTTAACAGGTGTGCTTTATTTTAACCGTGAGAGTAAAAATTACTACAATGCATTGGTTGGCCTGGGTGACGAGCAGTCGTTATATTTCAAACACCATTTAGTTCCTTTTACTGAATACCTGCCATTGAGATCTATATTGGGTGGGCTTGTCGATTTCATGCAAGTGCCGATGTCGAGTTTTTCAGCAGGCAGCATTGATCAAGCGCCGATGATGCTTGCTGGCAACCCTATTGGCATGTCTATTTGCTTTGAGGATGTGTTTGGTGAAGAGCTGGTACGTGTGGTACCCAAGACGACTCTGTTGGCCAATGTCAGCAATGATGGTTGGTTTGGTGACTCCAGCGCGGCTTATCAACATCAACAGATTGCACGTATGCGCGCTCTAGAAGCGGGTCGCCCTTTATTGCGAGCGACGAATACCGGCGTGTCTTCAATTATGGATCATAAAGGCCATTTGTTGGCTGTTAGCGAGCTTAATATCGTTGATGTTATCACTGCTGATGTACAGCCACAGTCGGGAACGACGCCGTATGCGCAGATGAAGAATTACGCTATTGCGCTAATTTCCATCGTCCTAATTATTTTAGCCGGCATATTCAAGCAAAAATTTCTATAGACTTGCTTAAGGTTAATGGGGTTGTATTGCTAAAATTTTGGTTTACTAGAGTATTAAGTAGTGAGTTATCCTAAGATAGGTGAAGCATAACAGTATGAGTGCTAGTTTAATAAGAAGGTATCAGTATATTGACGCGTTGCGTGGTTACGCTATCCTTGGTGTGATAGCTGTTCATTCAGCAGGTAGCTTGATTCGTTCGATTACTTTTTTCAGCAAGGCTTTCGAGATGCACGTTATGGGGTTCATCTGTTTTTTGTTGCCAGCGCGCTAACTTTATTTTTATCTCTATCGAAACGCTCTAGTGATGAACAGCGCCCGTATGCTAATTTTTTCATTCGAAGATTTTTCAGGATAGCCCCACT
>JAESQP010000093.1 GCA_016765075.1 Gammaproteobacteria bacterium | reverse complement strand
ATGCTTAATCGCATTATCTCTTTTCAGGAAAAGCAGCACTCGGCTTGGGATGAAAGCGCCAGTTTTTCTGAACGTATTAAAGACTTGCCATTGCACGCATTGGTATTCAGTAACCCTGATCGTAATCCTGAAACTCATCGTCACACCATTGCACCGTTTTATCCATTGCGTAGTGAGTTAAGGCGCATCGCTGCTTTTATCAAAAAGCTGGGTGATAATACGCGCACGGTTGAGTTTGAATGTGGCAATGGTTTTGTCGGGAGTCTGCTGGGTCGCGAAGGCATTAAAGTTGAAGGTGCTCGCGGCGACAGCTACAAGCCTAATCAGCTTGAATCGTTCTACGACCCCGAAGTGTTTTCTTTCATTAATAGCGTTAGTGATTTGAACGACGGTGGCGTTGATGTTGCCTTAAGTATATGGATGCCATCAGGCGTAAATTTAACACCAAGTATGTTATTAGCTAAGCCAAAACTTGTTATCTATATGTATTCAGATCATGAGCATGAAGGTCTTGCTCAGACCGGCGTGCCGGAAGCATTTAACGACTTGCCTGCGAATTACAAACTAATCGAAGAATGGTCAATTACACGTCCTGCCGACTTGTTCCATGAAATTTGGCCTGATTTAACGCCATCGATGGAAGAGACACGTCATACTCGTCTCTACGCCTCGACTGATTATTTTGACATAGTTGTTGATGATGAAGAAAATGTTGAAGGTTATGATTGGGAAAAAGAATTGGAGATGGCCTTGTTAGGCCATGAAGCCAAGCAATTTCTGCATGCTAAAGGGGTAGTTAGCTAACAACTGGCCGCCTATACAGGGCGATAAAATAAATAGGGCTCTTAACGTCCAGGTCTAGATAGAACGAACACGTGAATCAACGCGCGCTTAAAGCACTCTTTTATTGGGTCATATGGTTTACCGTAACCATCGTCGGTTACGCACAGCTTTATCAGGGCACCGATGTTGTCGAGTTTATAAAACATGACAACAGCCGTATTACCTGGTTAATCATGGCTGTGTTTGTCTTCGGTGCTATTTTAAGCTTGTTGCTTGTTTTGGCGCTGACCTTTGAATGGGCGCAGGCCTATGATATTGAGCGTCGCGGCAACGAGCGTGGCCTGGAAGGGCTTGATAGTCAACGTTTGCACCGCATGTTGGGACGCTATTTACGTAATCTCAAATACGCCGTCTCGATTAATGCCAGCCCTGATCCAGAGCAGCTACTCAATGTTGAAATGGGTGGCTATCGCCGCACTAACCATTTTATTGAGGTTCTTGGTAATTTGCTTATCACCCTTGGTTTGATCGGTACGATAGTGGGGCTTACCTTGACACTGACCGGGTTGACCGGTTCGCTTAAGGCATTGGGCAATGATCAAGAACTTTTAATTGCCAGCTTGCGTGACTCCATGGCGGGCATGGGCACTGCGTTTTACACAACCTTGTTAGGCGCCGCATTAGGCGGTGTTGTTTTGCGTGTATTTGCCTTAATCAGTGAACATAGCATTGACGCACTGCACGATATGATTATGCGCTTATGCATCGTATATTTTGGCGCAGAGCTTAAGCCGTCGGCCAACAGGGATATTCATGCACTGGAAGCCGAACTTGAACGTCTACGTAAAAATGTTGTAGGACTGGATCAAGCCTTTGCCGATTCAGCTAGCTCCTTGGCTCGTTTCAGAAACGAAGTGCAGTTATTGAGACAGCCAGTCGAAGAAGAAGAGACAGAGACCTCGCTACATCAAGCGGTTAAAATGCAAGACTATTATTGCCACCTGTTAAAAGCAGAAATTGAAATGCTCAACACACTTAATAGTCCCTGGCGCATACGCTGGCGTCATTTGTTCAGGCATTTTCGCAAGTAGCTGGCGTGAGACACTAACTATAATATGAGCATCCGCACACGTCGCCGTTCTGGTGGCACTATGTATGAAAGTTTTTCTGATCTTGCGTTGCTTATGTTGGCGGCGTTTGTTTTTCTTTTCGTGATTATTCTTATCACCTATCGTATTCAAGACACCTATGAAGTGCCGCGCCTGAAAAAAGAATTGGCTGTTGCACAGGCAGAATTGGATCGCACGCAAAAACGGTTAAAGGTATTCCAGCGTGACATCAATGAAATGAATGGATTGGGTGCCGACGCACAAGTTGAGATCGTTTTAGAAGGCGCTGGGCTGGATGAGGGTCAGGGCCGAAAAGATTTTGAGCTGTTTGTTGAAGGGCTGCGTGACATACCCGGAACGACGATTCATATGGTGATCGATGGCACAGGGTCTATGCACGGCGCTGCGACATTTCTTATCCCGGTGCTGCGTGTTATCGCCTTGCGTTCGGGTAAAGACCTTGACGCCGTTACCTGGTTTTCAGATGGTCGTGGTGATACCTATAGTGGATCAATGTCTGCAATGTTAGATGCGCTGATTGATGGTGCACCGTTTACCGGTAGTCAAGAAACGATTGGCGCGGCGTTTAAACGTGCCGAGCAAAATGCAGATATACCGAGCGCGTATATTCTGATTGGCGATGAACCATCAGATGATCGTATTTTTTATAAAAAAATCAAAGCACCCGTTTTTACTTTGCCGCTCGGTCGGATCAATCCCGCAACACGGTGGGAGTATGAAACGTTGGCGCAAGAAACGGGTGGAAAAATGTTGTGGTTACAGTTTAAGTAGTGCTACACGCTTTTTAAGTATATTCGAAATTCATGTGTTTTTTTCTGCCATTTCTTTTTGTCAGTAAGGCGAAAAGAAATAATTAAGAAAGGAATTCAGATTTCTGTTGTTACATATAGCGTCAAAACGACTCGTTCGTCTGCAACTCTCATGTGCATCTCAGAAATTTAATTTATTTATTATTTGCATGTTTGGCATGCATTTATTGCTAGATAAATTGCGTTTGTGATTTTTTAGGAGGATAATTTTAAATGTGGGTATTTAATCTTTATTGAAATAAAGATGAGTGTTGTTCTCTGAGTTCAGGGGCAATAAAGTCTGATAGAAAAGGAGATTATTATGGATAGAGTAAAAGGTGATATTCAAGATCCTCATAATATAGGCTTGATTGATCGCGCTATTCGGTTTTTTGCGGGTGGTGCATTGTTATTCGCTGGCGTTCTTTCTGCAGTAACCGCGGATGCTATGCAGATGTGGCAAGCTGTGTTGTTGCTTGTTTCTATTTATCCTTTAATGACGTGCATGATGGGTTGGGATCCCATTTATCAAATTATCGGCCTTAGAACAGGTGGAGACCACGGACGTAATGTTACCGGTACACTGCCGTATCAAATGGATGCCGCAATGGGCAATAAGCCTCAGCCTGATAAAGATTATGAATATGACCATAGTCTAGCGGGTTCACATCATGACAAGGAGCCCTAGCATAGGAGAAACTACTATACGGGCTGGATTAATTGCTACATGTCTTGCAGGGAAAGGTTCAAGACATGTAGCTGTGATACATAGTTTTTATTAGTTTTTCCAGAGAAGTAGGGTTATAAGAAGCGTTTATTTATCCGTTCTCTTTGGTAATGATGCGCTTGGAAACGGCATTATGCTTGCCGTGCGTCCGGTGGCGGGCGAAATTTTATTAGTGCCGCGTTTCTCTACTTCATCGATACGCAAGACGGAGTGCAAGGGTACATGTGTACGGGTGACGCCTGCATACTCTGCTTCCAGCCGTTCTTCTGTGGGATCAATAACCAGTTCGGATTTTTCACCGAAGATCAGCTGTTCGATTTCAATAAAGCCAAAGACATCGCTTTGGCCAACGTAGTGGGCATGTAATTCATAGACCTCATCTTGATTGATGAAGACAATGCGATAAATTGTTTTTTCTGTCATATTATCGTACCTCACTTAGCAGCGCTGACACCATGTGATCAGCTTGTGAGTAATAGTTATTACCAAACAGGTTGAGATGGTTAAGTATATGGTAAAGATTATATAGAGTTTTGCGTACAGGGTATCCCTCTGTTTTGGGATAATGGTGCCAATAGGCATCATAAAACCGTGGTGTAAAGCCGCTGAATAACTCTGTCATGGCAATATCGGTTTCACGGTCACCGTAATAAACAGCGGGATCAAAAATAACCGGCGTGCCATCTTCACAAATTCCATAGTTGCCTGACCATAAATCACCATGCAATAGTGATGCCTGTGGCTTGTGATGCAGCAATTGATCTAGGTAATCGAGTAGCTCATAGGTTTTATCGATAAGTTGACAATGATGACCGTTGGCGTTGGCTAAATCGATTTGATAACGTAATCGATATTCACTATAAAACTCGGGCCAACTATTACAGGGCGTGTTGATCTGTGGTGTGGAGCCGATGGTGTTATCGATATCCCAACCGAATGATGTGTGGCTGTGGCGATGCATGGCAGCGAGTTGCTCACCGAGCTTATCGATACTATGTTTGTTGTCATGACTACGTATGGCCCCAAGCTCAAGGTAATCCATAACAAGATAGCTTGTGCCTTCGAGTTCGCCATGACAGATGGGTTTTGGCGCGAGTACACTATTGCTCTGGGCAATGGTCATAAGGCCTTGGCTTTCCGCAGCAAACATGCCGATAAAGTGGGCACTATTAATTTTTATAAAATAGTTTTGTCCCTTACCACTAATTTTATAACTGTTGTTAATAGAGCCGCCGCCAATAGCCTGGCAGGCTTGCAGGGTAAAGGCTCGGTTTTGATTGTTGCTGATTTGCTGGCTCAGCGTGTCACGCAATGCGGGGCGAATCATTATGCTGGAACCCTCAGTTGGACAGGGTAGAGTGTGTGTTTATGGTGGCGTAGGACAAGACGACAACTATACTGATACAGACGGACGACAACTATACTGATACAGACGGCGGGTATAGCATATTATTTTATCAGAGTTTGAATGCCACACGCTGCCTTAATGTTGAGAGCGTGTGGGGTTTTGAGACGACAAGGAAAACTAAGCGCTTACGGCGCCTTGAAAGTCTGTTGAAGCGAGTTTGTTATCGATAGCTTCAAGTAAGGTATCAAATGACGTAGCAAAGACAGCAACACCTTGCACTTCCAGTTCTTCGGTGACGGTATCAAGGTCAATGCCAACTTCAGGCAGCATATTGATTTGAAAGCGTGCCAGGTCTATGCCGTGTTCCAATGTCAGATACGGATGACCATGTGAGCGCATTGCATCGAAAGTTGCCGGTGGCATGGTGTTGACGGTGTCTGGGCCAATTAATGTTTCAACGTACAACACGTCGCTGTAGTCAGGGTTTTTGGTGCCAGTACTGGCCCATAGTAAGCGTTGAGTTTGGCCGCCTGCTTCACGTAGTTGTTGAAAGCGTTCACTGGCAAATACTTCTTTGTAATTTTGATAAGCCACTTTGGCATTGGCGATAGCAATTTTACCTTTGAGTGAATGAGCCTTTTTACGCATGTCATCATCGCTCATTTTGGCAGCGTCGAGCAGACTATCGATAGCCGTATCGACCCGGCTAATAAAAAAACTGGCGACGGAAGCCACCTTATTAATGGGTTTGCCTGCTTTGAGCCTGGTTTCCAATCCACTTAAATAGGCATCCATCACTTCTTCATGGCGCTGTGTTGAGAAGAGCAAGGTCACATTAACGTTAATGCCGTCGGCAATCAGTGTTTGAATAGCCCCCAAGCCCTCGCGTGTGGCCGGTACTTTAATCATCAGGTTAGGGCGATCGACACGCTGCCATAGTTCGCGGCCTTCGGCGATGGTGCCATCGGTATCCTGTGCCAGGTCAGGCCCTACTTCGAGGCTGATCATGCCGTCTTTACCATTACTGGCATCGTAAACAGGTCGCAGCACATCGGCAGTGGCTTGAATATCTTCAACCGCTAACGAAAAAAACAGTTCGCGTGAGGTGGCGTTAGGGTTTTCAGCGCGTAGTGCGACAAGCGCTCCGTCATAGTCACTGCTGCCGTTAATGGCTTTTTCGAAAATAGACGGATTGGACGTGACGCCTTTTAAGCCATCATCTTCTACTAACCGTTGTAACATGCCTGATGACAGCATAGAACGCTGGATATTGTCGTACCAGACGCTCTGGCCCAAACTGCTTAGTGTGAGTAGCGGATTCATGTAAGTTTTTCCTTTTTCTTTTCTTAAGATTTTAGAGTTGGTCTGACCCGTATCAGTTCCTTACTATAACGGTCACTCTACGCTATAACTTTAAAACAAGTGTCCTATTTGGATTGTAAGTCTGTATTACAGTATTGCTTGAATTTTGTGGCCTTAATCACGGAAACAGTGAATCAATTGGCGGATACTTTTATCCAAGGTCAGGGGTGGCACTGTTAAGTGAGGATGTAGAGGCGGGGAGCGCCTGGAGGTTGTAAATCATGTCCTATTGTCGTAATAGTTGGATGGGTATGTTGGCGAATATGATTCCCCTAGTAGTTATGACATTACTGGTAACGTCATTAGTCCTCACAGGTGGTAAGGCGAATGCTGAATATCCCAATAGCGCGGCGCAATTCTCTGCCGACTCTACGCTCAATAGCGCAGATACGATTGTCTTTGTCTCAGCAGCACAACTTATTGATAGCGTTAGCAAAGACGCGATTGCTGTCGATAAACGCTATCTACGCGAGGTTGCTGAAATCGATAGTATCATCCGCTACAAATTGACCCAAAAATTGGGTCTTGGTGTACGATTTGACGGTACCTCGCAAGATGATATCTTGGAGCCGACCCTCTTTATGGGTTTTAGATCCCGCTGGTAATCCATGCTGCCAGGCCATTTTCTGCCGCACGCTAGCGTATAAAACCCTATTTTTTCCACTAGTGATGATTGCTCTCATCCTCCTCTTCATCGCCGAATACCCTGTCTTCAAGTAAATGTGGCATTGCTGCGGCATAGCGGACAACAGCTTCAGCGGCTAAAAACTGTGGTAGCGCTTTGTTGATATCACCATTTTCCACTAGTAATTTACCTTTGGCTTCAAGCTCTTTGGCAATAAAAATCATCGTTTGAGTGTTGGCTTCATCGATTGCCAGACCCTTATAAAGTCCCTCACCTTGGTGCTCGGCAAGTTCGGCTTCGGCCCAAATAATAAGGCCAGGCACGGTTTCGACAACAGCCTTTGCTGGGTTTTTCTCGGCATAGCTAAAAGCCAGCGCAGAGTCATCAGCTTGCAAGCCAGCGATAGCAGCAAAGCCAAACAGAACGGCGCCAAATGGGATGGCGAAAGGGTAAAAAAATCGGCGAGACATGATCAAAACCCCCCAGTATTCTTGACTAAATAGAGTGCAAGTTGGCGCGCAGTTTACAATAAAAAACCCATGGCGAGCTTATCGATATGCTGGCTATGGGGCTAACCAAGGAGAGAAGGGCTTTCATTTGGTTAAAATCAGTTTACCGTTGCGGGTAAGGCGCAACTGGTAGAATTCGTTGTTGTGTGCGATAGCAAGGCATTGTTGTATGCCGAGTAATTCACGACTACTGACGTGTTGCTCGGCATCTGGACACTGAATGGTTACATCACGTTTTTTCATTGCTGGGGCGCTATTCATAGTGGTTTTATCCTATTGTAAAAAATCCCGGGCTGGCTACTAACAGAGGAGTGAAAACTTGCTTGCTAGGGAAAAGATTTTGCTTGCAGAATTAATCAGAGATTGCCAAGGGTTATTTGGTTAGAATCAGCTTTCCAGCACGTGTTAGCCTTAATAAATAGCGCTCACGGTTATGACGGATATGGAGCCGGGTATCGTCGCCAAGCAGATCACGACTGGCAACAAAAGTCGCTTGATCATTGGCATAAACAGTAATATTGCGAAAGCGGTTTGTTGACTGCATGGTGAATAGCCTCGGCTTATTAATAAGAACGTTTATCAAATAGTAATGATTCTCATTACTAAGTCAAGTTTATTTTCATGCACTGCTAAGAAAATCGTCGGACTTCAGGTGATCGTAGCGAGAAAATGGACTTAAAATGACTCAATGCAATAGATTCATCCTAAGTCCGACAGGCGCCTGGCATAGTCAAGTTTTGCCAGATCGGCTATGGTGTTGGCCGTGAATCGTTTTATTCGTACCGTGTTTGATCTTTGTCTGCTGCGTGCGGGGCCGCAGCAGCTGCCTTTCAGTTCGAGCTTGCTCACGTTTTGTCTGATCACGTATTTTGCGCTCGATGTAGCGCTGGCGAAGCTATCGATACCCTTTATCGATCCCATGATATTTGCAGGGTTCGATGTCGTACTACTGCTTGGCTTCGTTTGGTTTTTACTTTCGTTTAAAGGCTATTATTCACGCTTTACTCAAACGGCGACCGCCTTTGCTGGCAGTAGCGTCTTGTTGGGCATCGTCGCCTGGGCATTATTAAGTTGGCAAGCGAGTTTTGCTGGCACTGAAAACCAGGTGCCCTTACCCTCCTTATTATTATTGTTCCACCTTATATGGAGCCTGGCCGTCATTAGCAACATCGTCCGACATGCAATTTCCATTACTATTGCGTGGGCTTGGGGTGTGACCCTGGCCTACTTCTTTATTTATATACTTATCATGCGTTTAATTGCGATCGCATTTTCTTAAGCCCTTATTTAGAGTGACTTAATGCACATACACATACTTGGAATTTGCGGCACGTTTATGGGCGGCTTGGCGTTACTTGCGCGCGGTATGCGTCATCGCGTGACCGGTAGCGATAGTAATGTCTACCCACCCATGAGCACACAGTTGGCGAGCCAGGGTATCGAGCTGTACGAGGGTTACGATGAAGTGCAGTTCAAAACACGGCCGGATGTGGTGGTGATAGGTAATGCGTTGTCGCGTGGCAACCCGGCAGTTGAATATGTGCTCAATAATACGATCCCGTATGTGTCTGGTCCTGAATTTCTGGCCAGAGAAATATTATCGAAGCGTTGGGTGTTGGCTGTTGCCGGTACGCATGGCAAAACGACAACAGCGAGCATGGTGGCGCATATTTTAAATTATGCTGGCATGTCCCCGGGTTTTTTGATTGGCGGTATTGCCCATGATTTAGAGGTGTCAGCAAGCTTGGGTAAGGAGCCTTTTTTCGTTATTGAAGCAGATGAGTATGACACCGCATTTTTTGATAAACGATCCAAATTTGTTCATTATCAACCACGAACTCTAGTGTTAAATAATCTAGAATATGACCACGCCGATATATTCCCTGATCTTGATGCCATCAAACGCCAGTTTAATCATTTAATGCGTATTGTGCCGGCCAATGGTTTGGTGGTGAATAATGCTGACGATGAAAATTTGAAAGATGTTTTAGCACAAGGTTGCTGGACATCGTGTGAGTCATTTTCAAGCGGGCAACATAAAAGCCATGGTTGGCATATCAGAGATGGCGCTGATGATTACAGCCGCTTTGATGTCTATTTTTCTAATGAAAAGCAAGGCACACTACAGTGGCAGTTAACGGGTGCGCATAACGTTGCCAATGCACTGGCAGCGATTGGCGCTGCGCGTCACTCTGGCGTACCGACTCAACACGCAATTGAGGCGCTAAACTGTTTTTCAGGTGTTGCACGTCGATTGCAAAAGATTGCTTATGTTAATGATATTACCGTCTATGATGATTTTGCCCACCATCCAACGGCAATAAAGACCACGCTTGATGGTTTACGTCGTAAGGTTGGTCAGCAACGTATTATCGCCGTCTTTGAGCCACGCTCGAATACCATGCGTATGGGCGTGCATGAACATACCCTGGCAGCATCATTTGTCGATGCCGATGAGGTGATGCTTTATGCACCTGATGAGATGAGCTGGAATATTGGCGCAGTGAGCGATGCCATTGGCAAACATTCAGCTTGTTGGGTTAAAAACAACATCGAAGAGCTTGGCCGCTGTTTGTTAAAAAATGCCAAGGCTGGTGATCATATTGTCATTATGAGCAATGGTGATTTTAGTGGTTTACGTGAGCGTATTGTTGACGACCTGGCGCAGCAGCAATCAAGTGCCATCGAGAACTAACTCCCTACCATTATGAGTATTTTTCCAGTGATAAGATTGCCCAGCAGCCAGGAAGAGCTCGTGTAGTTGATCTTGTAGTTGCTCAATAGCATGGTCTTGAACAGGCAATCGAAATAGAGAAAAAACATTAATAATGCGATAGCCGATAAATTTTCCGCTGCCAGTATCGGACTTTAAACACCAGTGTATAAAATAATTATGGATACTACTGCTGGGATGTGACCAATGCGTGCCGGGCTCAAGTTCTGCACACGCGTTGTAGGCAACTGGCAGGAGATGATTGTCGATTTTTGGGTCGAACCATTGAACCATCGATTTCACACTAAAGCGGCTGGCGGGTGACCAACCGTATTCTTGTAACGCAGCCGCAGGCCTGACAGTTTGCCACTGGCTTGTAATCGTTGCGGCAGAATGTAGCGCTGTTGGCAACTTGATGTATGCGATGAGTAGTAGAGCGACCAAGCCAACGACAGTTACGACAGGCTTTCTTGTCAAACAAAATCGCAACATCGCAAACACTAGCCAGGCTAGAGCAATAACAAGCAGTAGTGTTATGATAAGGTTTGTTGTCACCGTGGCAACTTCGTCCTTGGCATAGCCGACGAGAAAGGCAGCCGGTAATAAATAGGCCGGCGCCCAAGCCATCGCCGAGAGTAAATTGATACTGATGTACTTAGGTACTGACATACGCATCATGCCAGCAACAGCAGGAATAATTGGCCGCACAGGGCCAACAAAGCGACCGAATAAAATACTTTTACCGCCGTGACGTTTAAAGAACGTTATTCCTCTTGACATTAGCTTGGGGAAACGATTAAAGGGCCACAACTGCGCTAAACGTTCACGAAAGTGATAGCCGAGCCAAAAGCTAATACCATCGCCGAGTATGGCGCCGATAGCGGCAGCGATTAATGTTGGCCATAGCGCCAGCTCACCACTACCAATGAGCGCGCCGACGCCAAATAATAAAAAAGCGCCGGGTACAATCAGGCCAACAATAACGAGCGATTCAGTAAAGGCTATCAGTGCGACAATAAAATAGGCCCAGTGAGGGTGCGCTGCGATCCAGCCGAGCACAGGGTCAAGCAGGGTGCTGTCCACAGCTAGTATCTCTGATTATTTAGGATTATAAAGACCAGCCCCAAAACTCGAGGAAGTCGGTGAACGGCCACATATTGGAGACTTTCCGCTTCCAGGGTTTCAGGCTAGTATAAAAGATAGTACCGGTTTTTTCGGGGTCACCATAGTCTTTATCGACGCCAATGCGTGGGTCAAGGGCCCACCAACTCATGAGTAATGCCTCGAAGGGTTTGTGCGAGCCTTTGACATAACCTTTACGCGGGCCTTGCTGTGAAAATAGCGATGTTGTTTCATCGCCAATAGGCAAAGAGCGTAATTCATCGATGGCAGCAAGACGCATTGGGGTAATCTCTATATCAGGTGATAGGTCTGATGGGGCGACAGAGACGCCGTGAACCCGGTGGCTTTCAGTTCGTAGGTCAATGATAAAACGAGAGTTTTTGTCATTTATTTTGATTAGCCCAGGCAGTTTTTCACCAAATACAATCTGGCCATTATTTGCCCAGTCCTTTGGTGGGGCCGAATCTATCAACTGATCGGTTGGTATAAACGCCAGGTAGCAACCGCAGCTATGAACAGTGCTCACCAAAACCGGTTGTTCGTCTTCATTGAGCGTGATAATGACAAAAAGCCCAACGTTACGACCGTAGGTGAGGCTAAATGGCCAGACACGAAACGGTACACGACTGAAATGAAAGCGGTAGATTAGATTGGTATAATGACCGTGTTGCCCTGTAAAGCGTGTTTGCTCACCATATAATGTCGCTCGACCAGTGTCAATTTCAATGAGTTCTTTGTTATTTTTGTCTTTGCGCGCTGTGACCGTGCCGACTTTATTGAATTGTCGGTCACTGTTTTCGATACGAAGTATTGGCGCATATTTGGCGAGCAGCCCTGACTCAATATTGTTTACAGAGTAAACTCTATTAAAATCAATATCTTGAGTATTTTTTGGGACAGTAGAACAGGCACTAAGGGTGATGACAAGACACAATGTTAGTACTTTAACGAAACCGAAAAATAGGCTTTTTACCCCGAGAGCCTGCCTCCGGTGCCAAGCACGGGGCAGGCTCCGCGAAAGCGTGGGGGTACGTTGTAATGCGCCCTTAAGGGGTACACGTAGCGCCTTAAGGGCGCGTTGAGAATTGGAGAAGTACATGGTTTTTTTGTCGTTTTCGATTTTCAGGACTTATATTTTGATAAGACAGTTCGCAGCATGATTGCTGCTTTAGTATAATAACTTGTTTTTGTACCACGCTCTTGGGGTGCATCGCGCTTAGCTAGAATAATCATTAATTCGCTGTGTATAAGTACCTGAGATTTTTTACCCCGAGAGCTCGCTCCAGCGAAAGCGTGGGGGCACGTAGTTGTGACGGCTTGAAGTATCACAGCCGCGCTTATTTATTTTTACTTGTATTGGAGAGATACGATGTCTGTAAAACACCCTGTGATCGCCGTAACCGGCTCGTCTGGTGCGGGTACCACTACTGTTAAACTTGCCTTTGAACATATTTTTCGTCGCGAGGGAATTACCCCTGCCATCGTCGAAGGTGACAGTTTTCACCGTTTCGACCGGGTAGCGATGAAGGCAGAAATCGCCAAGGCACAGGATGCAGGTGGCAATATTAGCCATTTTGGCTCGGAGGCTAACTTATTCGATAAGCTTGAAGCACTGTTTAAGACCTACGGTGAAACGGGCGCTGGCGAGCGCCGTTACTATTTACATAACGAAGAAGAAGCGGAACCTTTTGGTCAAGAGCCTGGTACGTTTACGCCGTGGCAAGCCTTAGAGAAAGGTTCGGATCTGCTTTTCTACGAAGGTTTGCACGGTGGTGTTGTCAACGAAGATGATAACGTTGCTCAGTGGGTTGATTTGCTGGTGGGTGTTGTGCCGATTGTTAACCTTGAGTGGATTCAAAAAATTCATCGTGACTGCGCTCAACGCGGTTACTCTGTTGATGCGGTCACCGATACCATTTTGCGCCGCATGAATGATTATGTGCATACAGTGACACCGCAGTTTTCACGTACGGATATTAATTTCCAGCGGGTACCGGTTGTTGATACCTCTAATCCCTTTATCGCGCGTGATATTCCAACGCCAGATGAGAGTTTTATTGTTATACGTTTTCGTGAGCCTCAAGCGCAAGATTTCCCTTATTTCATGAATATGATCGAAGACTCCTTTATGTCACGCCCGAACACGCTAGTTGTGCCAGGTGGCAAAATGGGCATGGCGATGGAAATTATTCTTACGCCCATGCTGCATACTATGATCGAGAAAATGCGTACGGTGTGATGCCGTATTGTTATTGGGCGCCCAATTTATACTGGGTGCCCAATAATGCTTTAAAGTGTTTCGTGTTAGACCCCGTTACCAATTTAATACCATTCTTATCAAGTCTTAATCAAGTGAGCTACCAAAAACTTCTTGATAGCGCGCGTAAAACTCGTCTTTGCTGAAACAATGATTTTGTGTGCCAGCATGGCCGATTTTGATTGCGCCCATGAGTGAGGCAATGCGCCCCGTTGTTTGCCAATCCATGTTATTCATCAAGCCATAGAGTAAGCCAGCACGATAGGCGTCGCCACAGCCAGTGGGGTCTTTTATGGTATCGATTTCGACAACAGGTATCTCTGTGATCGTGCCATCATGAAAGATGCGTGAGCCTTCGCTGCCACGCGTAACGATAATGGCTCTAACGTGTTCTTGCATGGCATGAAGCGACAGCCCTGTTTTATCTTGCAGCATTTCGCCTTCATAATCATTAACCGCTATCCAGGTGGCTTGGTCAATAAATTGATTCAATTCTTTTTTGCCGAACATAGGTAGCCCCTGACCAGGGTCAAAGATAAACGGAATGTTGGCATCGGCGAACTGCTGTGCATGTTCTATCATGCCATCACGCCCGTCGGGAGAGACCATACCAATAGTGATGCTAGCAGCATCACTAACTTTATTTTGCTGCGAGTAGTTCATTGCGCCAGGGTGAAAGGCGGTGATCTGGTTATCATCCTGGTCAGTTGTAATATAGGCCTGTGCAGTATAAGAGTTTGCGATATGGCGAATATGCTCCATTGTAATGCCATGATCTTCAAGCCATTTTTTATAGTTGCCAAAATCATCGCCAACCGTTGCCATGATCTTACCGCTGCCACCCAGCAAACCAAGATTATAGGCAACATTACCCGCGCAGCCGCCGAATTCACGACGTAATTCGGGGACTAAAAAAGCCACATTTAAAATATGAATCTTGTCAGGAAGAATGTGATTTTTAAACGAATCAGGAAACACCATAATAGTGTCGTAAGCCATAGAACCACAGATTAATGCTGACACGTTGTTTATCTCCAATTGTCTTTACCGCACGATGAGCTGCGTATAATACGTTCCCTCGTCATCATTGGCAAAATATGCGTTATCAGTACATCTTAACGCCACCTGACTTAAATAGATGATAATTACAGACAAAACAATTATAGCGGCATATTTATACCCGCTTTAAATAGCCACGCGACAGCTTGAGTGTTTTTCTAGCTTGGCGCTAAGCTAAATGCGACAGTGGTCGATAACAATTAATGATTAAGGAGTTGCCCCGCTAAAAGGTGAATGACATCAATATTGGCTATTAGTCAATGGCAGTGAGAGCCAGTTATATAGCATAAGGAGTATGCGT
Source organism: Gammaproteobacteria bacterium (assembly GCA_016765075.1). NCBI lineage: Bacteria > Pseudomonadati > Pseudomonadota > Gammaproteobacteria > Gammaproteobacteria bacterium. Next base: position 9,855 of record JAESQP010000093.1, on the reverse strand, counting down.
TTCATGAGGGTTTTTGTTAAATTTTCAGACGCTCGCGATTTGTGTCCAACACGTCACCTAATACGATATAGGGATGGCAAATGAGTGCTTGCCAATCTTTGAGCGATCAAAGCTTGATCAATATTCTATTGGTAGAAGAGAGTCATGCCGATTATATTCTGATCGCGCAGATACTTGACAGTATCTACGGTAAAGACAAGTACCTGCTTACCTGGACTATTGAGCTTGCCCAAGCTCGTGGCGAGATCGTTAAGCGCTGTCATGATATCTATTTGTTCGGGGACAGTCTCGGCACAACCAGTGGCATTGAGTTTTTACAAGAGATAACAGAAGAGGGTTTTGTTGATATTCCCGTCATTCTTTTAGACGGCGCCAAGAGACATGATCTTGATGTGGTAGCAATGGCCGCGGGGGCGACAGATTATTTGGTGAAGGATGATCTTTCTGCTGGGATTCTAGAGCGCTCAATACGTTACTCTATTAGACAAAAAAAAGCCGAAACGCGCGTACAATTTCTTGCCTATCATGACCCGCTAACGGGGCTTGCTAACCGTACACTTTTACATGAGCATGTTACGCGCGCTGTACCAACGGTTAAGCGGTATAGAGAGTATAGCGCAATAATGTTTATTGACCTTGATGACTTCAAAACTATTAATGATACGAAAGGCCATTCTTACGGGGACAGGCTGTTGGTTATTGTTGCAGAGCGTATTCGAGCTGTAACACGGCGCGAAGATATTGTTGCACGCCTTGGTGGCGATGAATTTAGCATATTGCTGCCGATGCTTGGTACTGTTAAAAAATTAGCAGCAGAAAAGGCATATTATGCTGCTGAAAAAATAAAAGAAGTGATCAATCGGGTTTATATTCTTGATGGTGAAAAACAACGGGTAGGCGTGAGCATTGGTATAGTGGTGATTGATCAGAACGCTACTGATGCAGATCAAATTATTAAGCATGCTGACATTGCTATGTATCGCGCAAAAAAAGAAGGCAGAAATGCCATTCGTTTTTTTTCTGCCGATATGGCAGAGGCAGTGCAAGCGGATTTGTTGGTTGCTGATGAGCTTCATACTGCAATTGATAACGATGAATTAGAGCTTTATTTCCAACCGATTCTTGACAGTCGTGATGAATCCATCATGGCGCTTGAGGCACTAATACGTTGGCATCATCCTGAGCGCGGCTTAGTCTCTCCTGGTCTCTTTATACCGATAGCCGAAAAAAGCCATTTGATTTTTAATATTGGTAACTGGGTGATAAAAACTGCTTGCTCTTATCTCAATCGTTGGCCAAAAATAGACTATATTTCAATTAATATTAGTGCGCCACATTTTGAAAAACCGGCTTTTGCTGTTGAAATTGCCGAGGCGCTAGATCGTTATAAGGTAGCGCCTCACCGTCTGGTGATAGAGCTTACCGAGAGCCACTTGCTCGAAAATATTGATCGAGCAATTAGTACGATGACACAGCTACGTGACTTAGGTTTACGTCTTGCTTTAGATGATTTCGGCACGGGTTTTTCATCGCTATCAATTTTGAAAAATATGCCTTTTAATTTTATTAAAATAGACCGTTCTTTCGTCAGTGATATTGGCAGCTCTGATCGGGCTGATGCTTTGGTAGTGGCAATAATCGCGATGTCTAAGGCGTTAGATTTACGAGTAATCGGTGAAGGTATAGAAGAGCAACGGCAAGAGCAGTTTTTGTTTGCACAGGGTTGTGATGCGGTTCAAGGTTTTTATTATAGTAAGCCTTTGCCCGCAGATGAACTCGAAAATAAATACGTGCTATTAAATAGTCCCTGATTTATTTATCAATGCGACGCTTGTGATTTAAGATGTCAGTATTTTAGCAGCATCCTAAGACTCTTTTTTAGGGTATAAGGCTTGAGCTAAATTAGTAGTTTCTTAAGCGCTCTGTTTCCAAACCAAATCGAGCTGGCGCGCAGCGCGCACATCGTCAAGGCGACGTACGGGCAGCGTATGGGGAGCCGCTTTAACCATTTCTGCATCACGATGACATTCTTGCAGTATTGCTGCCATGGCCTCGACAAAGGCATCAAGTTCATACTGAGTTTCCGTTTCGGTGGGCTCAATCAAAAAACATTCTGGCACTAACAGTGGGAAATACGTTGTCGGTGCATGAAAGCCATAGTCGAGTAGTCGCTTGGCAATGTCCATTGCGGTAACGCCTAATTCTTTTGCTTGCTTTTTTAAGGTGAGAATAAATTCATGGGTGGCACGTCGCTCAGGATAAGCCATGTCAAAGCCTTTCTCTTTTAAGCGCACCATCATGTAATTAGCATTTAGGGTGGCGTATTCAGCAACACGTACCATACCGTCAGCACCTAATAAACGTGCATAAATATAAGCACGTATTAATACGCCGATATTGCCCATGTGCGCGGACAAGCGACCAATAGTGTTTGGACAATCTTGTTCTGTGGTAATGCCATAAGACTTGCCGTCATAGGCAATCATTGGTACAGGTAAATAAGGAATCAATCTTTCACTAACGCCAACCGGTCCGGCACCCGGGCCGCCGCCACCATGTGGTGTTGAGAAGGTTTTATGCAAATTCATATGAATGACATCAAACCCCATATCGCCCGGCCTGACCTTGCCAAGAATAGCATTAAGGTTGGCGCCATCGTAATAAAGTAGCCCGCCTGCTGTATGAATAATTTTTGCTATCTCTGCGATTTTACGTTCAAACACTCCCAAGGTGGATGGATTAGTTAGCATAATGCCCGCAGTTTGTGGGCCGACTGCATCACGTAGCGCATCAAGATCAACATCACCGTTTACGTCTGTTGGTATTTCGCGGGCTTTATAGCCACACATCACGGCTGTCGCAGGATTGGTGCCGTGCGCTGCATCAGGCACCAGGATTTCGCTACGAACATCATCATTACGTGCATCATGGTAAGCGCGAATCATGGCGATACCAGCAAGCTCCCCTTGCGCGCCAGCCATAGGCGATAGTGATACTTCTTTCATGCCAGTGATGTCTTTAAGTATTTCTTGCAGCTCATATAAGCAAGCCAGAGTGCCTTGATTATGCTTTGCTGGAGTGAGTGGGTGCTTGCGTAATAAGCCTGGCAGCATGGCGAGCTTGTTACAGGCGCGTGGATTATATTTCATGGTGCAAGAACCCAAGGGGTAAAACTGCGTATCAATCGAAAAATTCTTTTGCGATAGCTGGGTGTAATGACGTACCGTTTGCATTTCAGATACGGCAGGAAGTTTAGGCGCTGTGTCACGTAAACAAGACTTTGGCAAATCACTGATGTCTGCCATTTCATCAGGAGACTGACTTGGGTTGCGTCGTTGATCGACGCTATGCTCAAAAATTAACATGGGGTTCTTCTCTATTAGGCTTCATTAATTATTGCTGGCGACAGGCGAACGATCTACTGCCGAGCACATGACTGTTTGCATGGCATTGCTATATGCTGCAATATCCGCTTCGGTTTTTGTTTCTGTTGCACAGACAACGATAGCATTGCCTAATTCCGGGTAGTCATTACTTAGGTCATAACCACCGAGAATGCCATGTTGGGTTAATTCATCGAGTGCTTCGGCAGCAGGTCGTGTCAATTTAAGCACGGCCTCATGAAAGTAAGGGCTATTAAAGGCGGGTTCTACGCCAGTGATTTTCTGCAACTGTGCAGTAAGCGACACTGTGTTTTTATGGCTGGCGGCGGCGACGCGCGCGAGTCCATCGGCACCGAGTAAAGACATATGGATGGTGGCAGCAGTGACCATTAAGCCTTGGTTAGTGCAAATATTTGATGTCGCTTTAGAGCGACGAATATGTTGTTCGCGTGCTTGTAAAGTTAGGCTAAAGCCTTGTTTTCCTTCGACATCAACGGTGCGGCCGATAATACGGCCAGGCATTTGCCGAACAAATTTTTTCTTGCAGCACATAAAGCCAAAGTAAGGGCCACCAGAAGACAGTGGAATACCCAAAGGTTGGCCTTCGCCGCAAACAATATCGGCGCCACGTTCGCCCCATTGCCCGGGTGCTTTGAGTAACTGCATGGCGATGGGATTAACCACAGCAATAACTAAAATGTCATGTTCATGCGCCCAGTTGGTGAGCGCATCAACCTCTTCGATCACACCAAAGAAATTAGGCTGTGGAATGATTAACGCACTAATGTTATTGCCATTAGCAATGCTGTCTTCGGTCAGTATGTGCCCTGATTCTTTATCATAATCGAGTTCGATTAATTCAATGTTTTGACTTGAAACAATCGAGCGAACGGTACGACGATAATTTGGGTTCACTGTTCGCGGCATTAAAATTCGCTTGCTTGTTTTTTTACGCTGACTGCGTACCGCCATTAGCACCGCTTCTGCCAAGGCGGAGCCACCATCGTATAAGGAAGCATTCGACACATCCATCGCCATGATTTCAGCCATCATGGTTTGGTATTCATAAAGCAGTTGCAGCGTGCCTTGACTCGCTTCTGCCTGGTACGGTGTGTAAGCGCTATAAAATTCACCACGTGTGGTGATTTCCCATACCGCTGCGGGAATATGGTGTTCATAACTACCCGCACCAATAAAACACTGTAGCTGTGCATCTTGTTCGGCGCGCTCGGACATTAAGCGACTGATCTGCATCTCGGAGAGTGCAGCAGGCAATTTATCTAGTTTATCAATGCGTAATTCGGCGGGTATTTCATCGAACAACTGTTCAATGCTATCAACACCAATCGTGTCGAGCATTGATTGGGTTTCTGCGTCGGTATGGGGGATAAATGGCATGGTAGTGCGGTGTCCTGACTATAATTAGTGGTTATCGGCTTCGGCTAATTCGTTATACGCATCGGCATTAAGCAGGTCATCAATTTCTGCTTTGGCAGAGGGTTTAAGTTCAAATAACCAACCATTTTCATAAGGGCTTTGATTGACGATTTCAGGGGTATCGGTAACGGCCTCATTAACGGCGCTGATTTCACCGCTAAGAGGGCTGTAGATATCGGAGGCGGCTTTAACCGATTCAACCACAGCACATTCTTCACCGACGCTGACTTCATTACCCACTTCGGGTAACTCAACAAAGACCATGTCACCGAGCAAGTCTTGCGCATGGTCGGTGATACCGACGCGAACTGTACCGTCGTCAAGGTGCTCTACCCATTCGTGGCTTTTTGTGTATTTCATTTGTGTTGGAATGTCGCTCATGATGTTAGCTCCTGGCAGTGATTATTAGAGGTACCCATTAGACGAGACATGATTTGCCCTTGCGAACAAAGGGTGGCTTGACGATACTTACGGTGACAAATTTACCGCGCATATCCACTTCGCAACTGTCTTTAATATTGTGTTTAATTCGTGCCAGGGCAATGGAATGCCCTAACGTAGGTGAGAAACTACCGCTGGTGATTTCACCTACTAACTCGCCCTTGGCGAACACTTTTTGGTGATTACGCAGTACACCACGTCCTTTTAATACCAGCCCAACAAATTGGTCGTGATTACCTTGCGCAGCTTGTGTTGCTAATACGTCACGGCCAATGAACTTGCGCCCTGCTGGTTCGAATGCGACGACCCAGGCCAGGCCAGACACTAACGGCGTGACGCTTTCATCCATATCGCTACCGTATAAATTCATACCGGCTTCCAAACGCAAGGTGTCACGCGCGCCAAGACCACAGGCTTTGACGCCATTATCAAGCAAGGCTTGCCATAAGGCGGCTGCTTGCTCATTCGGCAATATGATTTCATAACCGTCTTCACCGGTATAGCCAGTGCGCGCAATAAACATGTCTTGGTGATTCACCGCAACGAAGGGCTTAAGTTTTTTACACTGCGTTGTTATTTCGCTATCCAGTGCAGCATGTGCTTTAGTACGCGCATTAGGCCCTTGCACTGCGATCATGGCAAGATCATCACGTTCGTTAATATTAACGGTATAGTCAGCGGCTTGTTTTTTTATCCAGGCAAGATCTTTTTCCCGTGTTGAGGCATTGACGACGATACGAAACCAGGTGTCGGTCATGTAATAAACGATGAGGTCATCGATAATGCCACCGTCGTCTTTTAGCATGCAGGTATACAGTGCTTTGCCTGGGCTTTTGAGCTTGCCGATATTATTAGTCAGCAAGCGTTTAAGAAAGTCACGTACGCCGTCGCCCTGTAAATCGACAACCGTCATATGACAGACATCGAACATGCCGGCATCGTTACGAACTTGATGATGTTCGTCGATCTGAGAGCCGTAATGGATGGGCATATGCCAGCCACCAAAATCGACTATTTTGGCGTCAAGCTTTATGTGTTCTGGGTGTAGTACAGTTTGCTTCATTTGGACTCACAGTATTAACAACAAAAAGGCGACAGCCATTATTATGGCGTCGTCCCTCTGTCCTGTGTGCCTGAGAGATTAACCCGCATTTCTCGTCGCCTGGTGAGAAATGTGGGTTGGCCCCTTCGGCGAGTCATTTAAAATGACTACTCTCCAGAGTCAACATCTTGTGTGGTTCATGATACCTGAGCGTTTACGGACGTGTTTGCGCCTTCGGTGCTCTGTAGAACTATACAGAGGCTCTCCCACAAAAGAGACGTGTTGATGGCGCTGATTTTACCTAGTCAACAAGTAAAAACCAAGTTTTATACGCAGTTAAAAGCCACGCGAAGCGATTTCGTCTTTGTTGCCATTGCGGTTGACGCTGGTGCGGGTCATGAGCCAGATAGCGGGGAGTGTGGCAATAACAATAATCAGCGCTGCTGGTGCGGCTAATTCGAGCATTTCCTCACTGGCTTCTATCCAGATACGCACTGGCAGCGTATCAAAGCCAACCGGCCTTAATAACAAGGTGGCGGGTAATTCTTTAATGGCGTCGATAAATACCAGCACCCAGGCGCTGGCCATACCACCACGAATCATTGGCAGAATGACACGTTTCAGGTTTTCCAACGGGCCAGCACCGAGCACGCGCCCGGCCTGTTCTATAGAAGGTGTTAGTTGTTGCATGGCGGCTTCTTGCGACTGTATTGCCAGCGGTAAAAAACGAATGACCAGTGCCAGCACCAATAGCGTTAGCCCCCCGTAGAGTGCTGGTAGGGCGAAAATAGCAAAACTGATAATGCCTAGTGCGACGACGGGCCCGGGCAAGACAAAGCCAACGCTGGAAAAATATAAGCAGGTACTGCTTAACCACGACTTGGCACGTGTATGAAATAAACCAACAGGTAGTGCGATAATCATGGCGACGGTTGCCGCTAACACGGCAACAGTTAGTGAGTTAAATGTATAACCCCAAAAGCGGCCATCAATAGCACCGCTGATGATAGCTTGCCAACTCCATTGCAGCATCCACAGTAACGGCACTATAAAGGCAAACAAGCAAATTAATCCAAGCCAAAACCAAATAATAAATAACTCACCTTTACTGGCTTTACGTGGTATGTGGTGGCGCGATTGTGCCTGACTAAAATAGCGCGCACGACGCCGAAAGAAACGCTCGACAATAATAAAGGTGAAACTTAAGGCGACGAGTATCAGGCTTAGTGCGGCAGCGGCTTCATAATCCAGTCGCCCACTTAACTGTAAATAAATACTTAAGGTAAAGGTCTGAAAGCGCAGCATGCTGACGGCGCCAAAATCAGACAAGGTGTGCAAGACAACAATTGCCATCGCTGCGGCAATAGCTGGGCGTATCAAAGGCAAGCTGACATGCCAGAATACGGCAAGAGGGCTGGCACCTTGAATGCGTGCTGCTTCTTCAAGGCTGCTATTGGCATCCATTAGCGCAATGCGAACCAGCAAAAAGACATAAGAAAACCCGGCCAGGATTAATACCAGTGCCGTGCCCCATATATTGAAAATATCTAAAGATTGATCAAAAAAGACTAACCAGATTTGCCCTAACCAACCATCGTCAGCCGTTATCACTGTGTAGATGTGGGCAAACACATAAGTAGGAATAGCTAAAGGCAATATCAGCAGCCAACTGATAACGCGGCGACCCTTAAAATCACGACGTGCAACCAACCAGGCGGCACTAACACCTAATATTAAACAACCAATGGCAACCAATACACTGAGTGACAGCGTGTTGGCGAATAGCTCAGGGATTCGGCTTTGCCAAAGCCCTCTCCACTTAACAAGTGTCAGCCCACTGCTTTTGTAGACGACAAAAATAAGCGGAATGGCCGCCAGCAATGCGATAAGACTGGCAGTGCCAGCGAGAGGGCGGGCTACTGAATGCATGGTTTAACTAAAAAATAGAAGCTTATCAATATGGTTTATTGCAGTGCTAAGGCATACCAATTGAATCGATCAGATCGAAAGTGCGGTTACGCTCGTCACCTAATCTATGCATGGCCACATTAGAAACCTTAAAGCTGCCAGCAGCCGGGATTTCAATTGCTGCAGCAATACCAGGACGAACTGGATATTCACGATTGACTTCGGCAAAGATTTTTTGGCCTTGTTCTGATACTAAAAAAGCAACAAATTGTTTTGCCACATCGATGTTTTTACTGTGTCGGCTAATGGCAATGCCTGCAACATTTTCGGCAACACCTATGCCGTTTTCACCTTGGTCTGGTAAGACCATTCTAATCGGTGCATCGGGTGTTTCAGCTAAATGACGATAGATATAATAGTGGTTAACCAGGCCAACATCGGCCTTGCCTTGTGCTACCGCCTTAACGACCTTGCCATGTTTATTGAATACTTTGCCAGCGACATTGGCTTTCATTCCATTTAACCAATCACGAGTTTCATCGATGCCCGCAGCAAGCATATAAACAGTGGTACCAGCGATATAGCTGCCGTTGGCGCTATGGGTAATGGCCAGGCGTCCTTTCAGCGCAGGATCTGCCAGGTCAAAAATAGAATCAATAAACTGTGTGTTTTCTGCTTCAGTATTGACCACCAACACACGCATACGGCTGGACAGGCCAACCCAAGCATTATTCGGTGCGCGATATTGCGCTGGAATATCAGCGGTTAACGCTTCAGGCAGTGGCAGAAACAAGTCTTTGTCTGCGCCAACTTGCAGATTGCCGGCATCATTGCTGAGAAACAGGTCAGCTTCAGTGCGTTTACCTTCGAGAATGAGCTTGCTGAGCAGGGCAGTCGATTTAGCGTTATGCAGGATAACCTCGATGCCGGTTTTTTCGGTAAACGCTTTAACAACAGGCAAAACGAATTGGTCACTACGGCCAGAGTAGACCACCAACGGTTCTGTAGCCATGATTAGTTGACCTGAAAATGGCAAAACTATTGCCAATATCAGCATAAATAAACGTTTTGTCCTAACATCAGCCTGGTGCAGTGTTTCATACTAAACACAGAGATAGACGCAACGAGAAAGGACAGATGCGAGGCGCGTTGTCGCCGGGATAGTGGTGCTATCTCAAGACAACGCAATGCGGCAGATGCCTTTCTCGTTGCGCCCGAAGGGAAGCCAGTAAACAGACAATTACTGCGTTGCAGCCCTTGCCAAGGGAGCCACCCTTGGCGGCGAACTGCGTCTGGTACTTGTCTGTTTACTGGCTTTCTATCTCTGTGTTTAGTATGAGACACTGCACTAGCTCCTACATATATAAAAGGTAAAAGATATAAGCTAATGATAATCATTATCATTAATAGTCTCAAGTGCTATTTGCCTTGACGCCAAGAAAAAATATTCACGAGTTGATTGAAGAGATTCATAAGGAGACAACATAAACCAGCTCATTATGAAGTAATCACCGTCTCAAGCTTACGAAGAAGTGCTTCACACGTACCTTTACCAGACTTATCGAGATTAAGCTCTCGCCACCTGACGGCAGGCAATTTGTCTACCCCGTCAATGCCAAGTAATTTCCACTCTGGCTTTCGGCT